>CAKVNA010000058.1 GCA_934776915.1 uncultured Clostridia bacterium | reverse complement strand
CGTTAAGTTCTTGCAAAGTCTTGTCAATGTTTGACACTTCGCCCATTTTTGCGTCATAGTCGCTGTTCATTTTGTCAAGTGACGCTTGTTTTGAGGCAAGTTCTTCTTCAAAGCCGTCAATCTTTGTTTGAATGGCTTGTTTTGTGTCGCTGGCACTTTCATATTGATTTACATAGACATTAACTTCATAATTTTTAAGTTCGTCTTTGTAGCCAAGATAAAGTTTTGCGTTTTCCGCCTGCCTTTTAAGAGGTCCAAGTTGCCTTTCTTGCTCTTGCAAAACATCAAGCGCTCTATTTAAGTTTTCTTGCGTTCTATCAAGTTTTCTTTCCGCCTCAATTTTGCGTTGCTTAAACTTTGCAATTCCTGCTGCTTCTTCAAAAATTGCACGCCTATTTTCTGGCTTTGCACTGATAATCTCCTCAACTTTGCCTTGTCCAATAATTGAGTATCCCTCTTTGCCTATGCCCGAATCGTGAAGAGCGTTGACAATGTCTTTCATTCTGCAAGGAGTGCCGTTTATTAGATATTCACTTTCGCCCGAGCGATAAAGTTTTCTTGTAAAAGCCACTTCATCAAAGTTTAGGTCAAACATTCTTGATGAGTTGTCAAAAAACAAAGAAACTTCGCAATAGGACATACTTTTTCTTTTTTCTGTGCCATTAAAAATAACTTCTTGCATATTGCTGCTACGCAAGAGTTTTGTGCTTTGTTCACCAAGCACCCACCTTATGGCATCTGATACATTAGATTTCCCGCATCCATTTGGTCCGACAATTCCCGTTATGCCCGCATCAAACTTAATTTCAAGTTTGTCGGCAAACGATTTAAAACCCACCAATTCAATTTTTTTAAAGTTCATTATTTTCCCTTCTTAATACTCTTGGCAAAAGGCATAATTTATACACCCTTTGCCAAAAGGATATTTTATGAATGTTTCCCCTCAACAAGCAAAAGTCTTAACATTTCTTTGTTTTCAAGAGCCCTTTTGGCACAATCCATTTGGGCATGCTTTTTACTTTCTGCCGAGCTCCTTGCCACAAACACATCGTTTATGTATGCTTCCGCACAAAACACCCCTGGGTTGTTTGGCATGGCATAAGTGAAATACACCAAATTTGCACCTTTAACCTTTTGCACTTCCTCTTGAAGCATTGTTTTGTAGTCAAAGTCTTTTGTCTTGCACGCTTTTGCCACATCTATAAATCTTAGCACAAATCGCTTTGCTTTTTCAAGGCTGCTATCTGTGTAAATTGCCCCAACCAAACTTTCAAACAAATTTTCCTTTATGCTTCTTGCAATCTCTTGCCCAGCAAGGCTTCTTCCCACTTGCAAAAATTGGTCTAACTTTTCACCTTCTATAATATTTGCAAGAGCGTCACCATTAACAAGTTTTGCACGAAGTTTGGTCATTTTGCCTTCTTCAATGTTAAAATTTGAATACAATTCGTCTGCCACAACAAAGTCCAATATTGAATCTCCCAAAAATTCCAATCGCTCGTTGCTTTGAGAGTGATGTTCGTTGGCAAATGACGAATGAGTGAAAGCGGTGTTCAAGATTTGCTTGTTTTTGAATGAATAATGTATTATCTTTTCAATTTTCTTGATGTCCGCATCAGTCATCAACTTTCACCTCCAAGCCTTCCACTTGTTCTTTTATCTTTTCACAAAGGCTTTGTTCCGCCAAAGTTTTTACTTGAAAAATGGCCTTTTCAAACGCCAAAGCATCACTTGCTCCATGACCTTTGACAACAAGTTTTTTAACCCCCAAGAGCATTGCCCCGCCATAAGCATTTGCATTAAACTGAGATTTAAGTCTTTTGAAAGCACCTTTCATAAAGAGAGCCCCAATTTTTGACCAGAAAGATTGCTTTATATTCTTTTTAAGTTCCCCCAAAGCAAAACTTGTTGCGCCTTCGGTTGCCTTCAAAAGAATATTGCCATAAAAACCGTCCGTTACAATTATGTCATAATTCCCACTCAAGAAATCCCTTGCTTCCATATTTCCTACAAAGTTAATTGGCATTTGTTTTAGAAGTTTAAAACACTCGTGACAAAATTCATTTCCCTTTTTGTCCTCTGTGCCAATGTTCAAAAGTGCAACCTTTGGTTTTTCAATTCCAAGATAAGCCTTGGCATAACTTGATGCCATAATGGCGAAGTGACAGATATTTATTGGTTTGCAATCAACATTTGCCCCCGAATCTACAAGCAAGACCTTTTTGCCATCTTTTGCTGGGATAATTGGGCAAAGTGCTGGGCGAGAAATTCCCTTTATCCTTCCAATTTTAAGAAAAGCCCCCGTAAGAACAGCCCCCGTTGAGCCGCATGACACAAGCCCCACAACTTCATCATTATGCCTCAATTCGTCAAAAGCCCTAACAAGACTGGAATTTGTTTTTGTTTTCACCGCTTCAGTTGGTGACTCATTGTTCAAAATAACATCATCGGCTGGCAAAATTTCAATTCGTTCCTTGTCATAAGTTTGACTTGCAAGAAAACCCTCTATTTCTTCCTTTTTGCCAGATAGAACAATGCTTAGGTCTTTATCCTTATTTATGGCGTTGCACGCACCCTGCACTGCGACCTTTGCGCCCAAATCATTTCCATAGCAATCAACTACAATTTTCATATTTCTCTCCATTTTTACATAACATTATAGCAACTTTTTTTTCAAACACAAACAAAAATAGCAACATAATTTGCGTTTATGTTGCCATTTCTTTCCTTTTTTTATTGCATAGTGCAATTCAATCGTTGCAAAACAGATTTCTGTGCAAAGTTTTAAGCACTCGCTCAAAGTCCTTTTGTGGGAAGCCAAATATAACGGAAAGTCCTTGTGCGCTTTTGTTTAGCATATAAATTTTTGTGCCAAGCGAATAGATTTCATCAAAGACCTTCCTCTCCGCCCTTCTATCAAAAGTTGCTCCTACAATGCTTACAAGTGCCACATCACGAGTGACCCTTACGCTGTCTGGCGACAAAGCAAGTGAAACTTCCTTGACAATCTCCGCCAAAACTTCATCGTCTAGTCCCACTTCTCTTGCCACAACGGAAATGTTGTCTATACCAGTTGGAATATGCTCCACAGTCACTCCATGCTTTGCAAAAATGCTTGACACACTGGATAAATAGTTTAAAGATGAATTTATATTAAACTTTTCAAATGAAACAATGCAAAATCCCTTTTGCCCCGCAATTCCTGTAAGTTTTTTTTGTTTACATTTTGGCATAATAAAACTTCCTTTACAGGCAGGGTTGAAGGTGTTTCTTAAATTTAGGACAATGTTGTTTTCTCGCAAAAATCTTGTGCAATCGGGGTGAAGAACATTTGCCCCAGCATAACTCAATTCTCTTAGTTCTGCATAACTAATTTTGCCAATGAGTTTTGGATTTTTTGAAAACCTTGGGTCGCACTCTAGAAAGCCGTCAACATCTGTCCAGTTTTCATAAACTTTTGCCCCGCACAACACAGAAACAACAGCCCCCGTTATGTCTGATCCGCCACGAGAAAACACTTTGATATTCCCCTTTGAGTCCGCCCCATAAAAACCGGGGATAATATATTTGTCTTTTTTATTTGTGCGAGAGACAAACTTCATTTTTGATGTTTCAAGGTCAACTTTTCCGTTGTGTGCAAAAGTTATAAAATCTTTTGCATCTAAAAATTTATATCCCAAATATTTGCTAACAATTTTTGCCGAAAAATATTCCCCACGGCTTGCCACATAATCTAGTGTTGCTCCAGATTTTATTTCATCATAAAATTTGTCAAGCATAGCTTTTGTGTCAAGTTGTGTGCCAAGAATAGTGTCAAGTTCAACAATTCTTTTTGCAAAAAACTCAAATTCTTTGTCAAAATTTTCATTATTTTTTGCTTTGTTTTGGCACGAAATCAATGTGTCAGTTATCTTAATATCTTGCTTGTTTCTTTTGCCAGGGGCAGAAACAACAACAAATCTAGCGGGGCTTACGCTTACAATCTTTGCCACTTGCAAAACACTTTTTGCATCTGCCAGTGACGAGCCTCCAAATTTACAAACCAATTCCTTCATTTTTCCTACCTATACATCATTGTATTAAAATGATTTGAAAAAGGTTTTTATTATCTATACATATCCTCCATATCATATAGCCCGCACTTTTTGCCACAAACAAACAACGCCGCTTTCATTGCCCCCTCTGCAAAAACACTTTTTGAAAAAGCAATGTGAGAAATTTCAACACTCTGGCTATCGTTTGCAAACAACACTTTGTGTGTGCCACAAAATCCACCCGCCCTAATGCTGTGCAAGCCCACCTCGTCTGTTCCCCTTACGCCATAAGTGTGTCTTCCAAGATTTGCTGTTATGTGCGGTCTATATCTTTTTATCTTGTCAAGAAGCATGAGTGCTGTGCCACTTGGGAGGTCAACCTTTGCCGAGTGATGAGTTTCTACAATTTCAATATCCCACCCTGCAAGAATTTTTGTTGCAAGTTCCACAAGTTTGCCCATTGCAAAAACACCTTCACTCATATTGCTTGACCAAAAGACTGGAACAGTTTTTGACAAATCTTCAAGCAATTCCTTTTCATTTGTGCCAAACCCCGTTGTGCCAACAACAAGTGCTGTCCTTGTCTTTTTGCAAAAGTCCACCACTTGTTTTAGGGCTTTGGGGTGAGAAAAATCTATAACGACATCACAATTTATATCGTCAAAATTTGTTAATAGTTTTATATTTTCAAAATTGCATGGAAAAGTTGCAAGGCGTTCCCTTGTGTCCACGCCAAACACAACTTCAGCCCCCTCAAACTTTTTGCTTGCAAGCAAAATTTCTTGTCCCATTCGTCCGCAAAAACCATTTATGCAAATTTTCATTTTCTCTCCCCACAACCACTTTTTTATAAATAATTTTACAACTTGCTTTGATAAATTGCATTACACAAAACTTATCTGTTGCATTTTAGCAAATTGCCCTATTTAATTTGAGCAAAATCAAGCAAAATTATTATATTTTGAGTTTAACTATCTTGAACACTATTTCAGTTTTACAATCAACTTACTTTAATAATTATATTTCACAAAAATCTTTCTAATGCAGACAAAACAACTTCTTCATTTTTCTTTTCAAGAGGTGTAAGAGGAAGGCGAAGTTCGTTTTTGCACAAGCCCATGTGACTTAATGCAAACTTAACTGGAATTGGGTTTACTTCAACAAACATTTTTTTGTTAATGTCCCACAATTCGTCATGCAACATAAGAGCCTTCGCCATTTTTCCTTTCTTTGCAAAAGTGACAAGTTCCTTCACCTGTTTTGGAAGAATGTTTGCTGTTACACTGATAACACCTTTTGCACCAAGAGTCATAAAGATGAAATTTAGCCCGTCATCGCCCGAATACACTGCCATTTTACCGTCAAGCCTATGACAAAGTTCAGCTATTTGCGAAATATTGCCACTTGCTTCCTTAATTCCGCAAATATGCTTAATATCTGCCAATTTTTCTGCAGTTTCTGGCAAAATATTGACTCCCGTTCTGCCTGGAACATTGTAGGCAATTATTGGAATGTCAATGTTGTCAGAAATAGCCTTGTAATGTTTTATCAAGCCGTTTTGGGTGCATTTGTTATAAAACGGAGTAACAACAAGCACGCCATCAGCCCCGCATTTTTGTGCGAGAAGGCTGTTTTGAATGGCTACTTTTGTGTTGTTTGACCCAGTCCCGACAATAAACTTTGCTCTACCCGAAATTGCTTGCCTTGAAAACTGTATAACT
>CAKVNA010000057.1 GCA_934776915.1 uncultured Clostridia bacterium | reverse complement strand
TGTTTGTAGCAAGTTTGTGGCAAAAATGGTGGTGAGAGAAGGGAAATATGCAAAATTTCTTGCTTGCCCAAATTATCCAAAATGCAAAAATATTGTCAGCCTAAATCAACCAAAACCACCAGTTTGCAAGTGTCCACAATGTGGCAAAGATGTTGTGGAACGAAGAACTCATGGCGGAAAGATTTTCTATGGCTGTGTGGGTTATCCAGAGTGCAAATTTGCAAGTTGGGACAAACCAACAGACATTGCTTGTCCAAAGTGCAAGAGTTTCTTGACTGTGAAAGAAAGCAAAACTATGAACTATTATAAGTGTTCAAACAAGTCTTGCGATTATGAGAAAAAAGAAGCAAAGCAACCAGAGAAAACAAATGAAGGTGACAATGAATAACACTGTAAACATTGTGGGAGCAGGACTTGCGGGGTGTGAAGCCACTTGGCAACTTGCAAAAAGGGGAATATCTGTTACTCTTTATGACATAAAACCAAACAAGTTTACTCCTGCACATTCAAGCAAAAATCTTGCCGAAATTGTTTGTTCAAACAGTCTTAAATCTATGGATGTATCCACTGCTTCGGGGTTGCTTAAAGCAGAAATGGAGAAGTTTGACAGTTTGATTTTAAGATGCGCCAACGCTTGTCGTGTGCCAGCGGGAAATGCTTTGGCTGTGGATAGAGAAAACTTTTCGCAAATGGTCACAGACGAAATAAAGAAGCTATCCAATGTTAAGTTTGTGTCAGAAGAAATAGAAAAAATTCCAGACGGGCTAACAATTATTGCAACGGGGCCACTTACAACGAGCAGACTTAGTCAAAGTTTAAAAGACTTTTTGGAACAAGACAATTTGTCATTCTATGATGCATCAAGTCCTATTGTAGAGCGGGATAGCATTGATATGACAAAGGCATACATTAAGGACAGATATGACAAGGGTGATGGCGATTATATAAACTGCCCAATGAACAAGGAACAATATTTGAAGTTTTATAAGGAGCTTATTTCTGCACAAAAAGTAGAACTTAAAAACTTTGAAAAGAAAGAAATTTTTGAGGGCTGTATGCCTGTTGAAGTTATGGCACAAAGGGGAGAGGACAGCTTAAGATTTGGACCACTGAAACCCATTGGACTTGACAACCCAACGACAAAAGAAAAATACTATGCCGTTGTGCAATTAAGACCAGAAGATAAGGACAAAAGGCTATATAATCTTGTTGGCTTTCAAACAAACTTACTATTCCCAGAGCAAAAACGAGTGTTTTCACTTATTCCAGGGTTGGAGAATGCAAAATTTGTGAAATACGGCGTTATGCATAGGAACACATACATAAACGCTCCACAAGTTTTGAAAAACACCTTTCAAACAAAGAAAAGGGAAGATTTGTTCATAGCGGGGCAACTTAGCGGCGTTGAAGGATATGTGGAAAGCACAATGAGTGGACTGTTGTGTGGGCTAAATGCCTATCTTTACTTAAAAAACAAGCCACTTGTGTCACTTTCGTCAGACACAATTATGGGAGCAATTACAAACTTCATAACCACTTGTCCACAAAAGAACTTTCAACCAATGAATGCAAATTTTGGAATTGTAAGCCCCCTTGGCGAAAAAATTAAAGATAACAAGTTAAAACGAGAGAAAATGGTTGCTCGTTCGCTTGAAGAAATAGAAAATGTTGTAAAAATTATAGATAAGGAGTAAATTATGGAAGGAATGAGAAGCACCACTATTGTGGCTGTAAAAAGAAATGGCAAGACTGCTATCGCTGGTGACGGGCAAGTTACTGTTGGCGAAAAGTTTATTGTCAAAAACAATGCTGTAAAAGTTAGAAGAATTTTTGGAGGAAAAGTGGTCATTGGCTTTGCGGGCAGTGCGTCTGACGCATTCAGTTTGTCACAAAAATTTGAGGAACTTTTGCAAAAATTTAGCGGAAATCTTATGCGTAGTGCTGTGGAACTGGCAATAGGCTTTAGAGACGACAAATATGTCCGCAAACTTGACGCACTTATGCTTGTTGCAGATAAGGACAACTTGCTTTATGTGTCTGGAAATGGTGATGTTTTTGAGCCAGAATATGGGGTGGCGGCAATAGGAAGTGGTGAATTTTATGCGCTTGCGGCCTCTCGTGCACTTATTGAAAACACAGACCTAAGTGTCAAGGAAATTGCCCTTAAAGCACTCAAAATTACAAGCGATATATGTGTGTTTACAAATGGTCATGTGACTGTGGAGGAGGTTTAAATGAACTATACACCAAAAGAAATTGTTGCCGAACTTGACAAATATATTATAGGTCAGGACAATGCAAAAAAGGCTGTTGCCATTGCTCTTAGAAACAGATACAGAAGAAGCAAACTTTCAAAACAAATGCAAGAAGAAATTACTCCAAAAAATATCATAATGAAAGGACCAACAGGTGTTGGCAAGACAGAAATCGCAAGACGACTTGCAAAACTTGTCAAAGCACCTTTCATAAAGGTTGAAGCCACAAAATATACAGAAGTTGGCTATGTGGGCAGAGATGTTGAAAGCATGGTTCGTGACCTTGTTGAAGCGTCATTCCGCCTTGTAAAAGACGAAAAATATAATGAAGTGGTGGAAAAAGTTGCTCCAAATGTCAACAAAAGGCTTTTTGAATATCTTTATCCAATAAAGAAAGCAAACATTGATGCAACAGCCAATGAAGAAGATTTGAAGTCACATATCCAAAAGGGAATTGAGGACGGCAAATATGATGACGAGTTTATCGAAATGGACGTGGCAGAAGCCCCAAAATCTTTTGAGATGATGCCGGGTGCTGGCATGGAAATAAACTTTGGCGAACTTATGGGAGGAATTTTCCCAACCAAAAAGAAAAAGAGAAAACTTACTATTCGTGAAGCAAGAGAAATATTAAATCAAGAAGAATGTGACAAAATTATCGACATTGAAACAGTTAAAGCAGAAGCCGTCAGACGAGCCGAACAAGAGGGTATTATCTTTATTGACGAAATTGACAAAATTGCAGGCAGTTCGGGCAGAAGCAATGGTCCAGAAGTCAGCCGAGAGGGCGTTCAAAGGGACATTCTTCCAATAGTCGAAGGCTGCACAGTCAATACAAAATATGGCATAATCAAAACTGATTACATTCTCTTTATCGCAGCGGGAGCATTCCATGTGTCAAAAGTGGAAGACCTTATTCCAGAACTTCAAGGGCGTTTCCCAATTAGAGTTGACCTTGACAACTTGACCGCAAAAGAGTTTTATAAAATCTTAACCGAACCAAAAAATGCAGTGACGCTTCAATATAAGGAACTTTTGAAAGTTGACGGAGTTGACCTTGTGTTTAAGACAGACGCCTTGAAAGAAATTGCGAAATACACCGAAGAGGAAAACGAAACAAGCGAAAATTTGGGTGCAAGACGACTTCACACCGTTTTGGAACTTCTGCTTGAAGATGTAAGTTTTAATGCTGGTGACGAGCCAAAACAAGTGGTTATTGACAAAGAGTATGTCAAAAAAGCCTTTGAAAACTTTGATAAAGAGCATGATTTGAGAAAATATTTCTTGTAATGGGCAAATTGACATGACAAATTTTTTGTAAAGTGTTAAAATTACTTTGAAACTTTTGTATGCATGAAAATAGTTTTAGACCAAAAGGAGAAAAAATGGAACTTGAACATTTGAACAATGACAATTTTGAAAAAACAATAAAAGAAGCAAAAAGCCTTGTTTTGGTGGATTTCTATGCCACTTGGTGCGGACCTTGCAAAATGCTTGCTCCTATTCTTGAAGCAACTCAAGAAGAACTTGGCGACAAAGCAAAGATTTATAAACTTGACATTGACGAAGGCATGGACATCGCCAAACAATTTGGAGTTATGAGCGTGCCTACAATGATTATCTTCAAAAACGGGGAAGAAGTGGACAGACTTGTTGGACTTCGCCAAAAAACACAAATAATTTCCGCCATTGAAGCAAAGTTGTCTGCATAAAATTGAAAGTTGTTCAGAATATAATATTAGGAGTAAATTTTAATGAATACAAAGACAAAGCTCACCGCTTTAATATTTGCTACATGTTTTGTCGTTGCAAGTGCAATAGGTATTGTTGCGTGGGCTATTGCTGCAGCAAACATTGGGCTTAATTCAACACTTTCCGTCACATACAACGCAGCACCTCATGTTGTCTGCACAGCCAGTGCAAATTATCAGAAAAAAACAGACACTTCTGCCACGCCATTTCAGTCGGGAACAATCACCATGAACTACGGCGACACAAGCGGTTCAAGAACACTTAATGCAAGCAATTCAGCCCTTGTTTTGAATGATACAAATACATATGTAGTTTTTGAATTTACTTTTACAAATAACAACAAAATGAATACAATGGGCATAAATATCACTCTAACAGATAATGGCATTTGCAAAAACATGACCCGAAAATATTACTTTGGTGACCTATCTTCAAGCACCATTTCGCAAAAGGAAAGCACAATAAAATCTAGCGGAATAGAAAACTCTGCCTTGTCTTCCACTTCCACAACGCTAAAACAAAATCAAACTACCCGAATATATATGCTCCTAGAAATCACCCCCGGAGTTATCGCAGACTACAAGTCAAACGACTCAAATCAATTCTTGTTCAATCTAACTTCAGTAGATGTTACACCAGATAAGGTTAGTTATCTTTCAGCAGATTGGGCGGATAGAGTGATAAACGCCATACAAAATGCGTCATCAACAACAAACAATTTGAACCAAAGACGTGATTTGGTTTCTGATAGTCAATATCAAATGCCAGATAGTTCATTTGGTGATATTTTAAGGGCTGTGCCTACACTTACTATACATGCAACAATTATGTTTGGACGTTCACAATCAACCATTCAAAATTACAATAATAACGTTTCTGTCGGGACGAACGATATTTCATCAACCGGAGCATACACACAATCAGATGTTATTGAAGATGTTACATTATATTGGAAACTTATTAACTCAAGTGGAAGTACGTATACTCTTGAAATGTTTTTTTACTCACCCGTTATTATTTATGCTCCAAAAAATAGTACTGAATTATTTGGAAGTTCGGATTTTATGAATATAGTAAATAATGAAATAGGTTATGAGCCAGTATATGCTGATAATCGTATTTCCAAGGGTGACTTCTCCGAGTTGGATATAAGTCTTGTAGATAACTTTACAAATTTTTTTAATGGCTGGGCTTCAAAAGACAACATCACCTATCCCGCCAACTTCCCAGAAGAATACAAGTAAGAAAATTTTAGATAAGTAAAATTCCACCAATTTCGGTGGGATTTTTTATATATTTTTTATGTAAAACGGGGCATATATTGTCCATTTTGTAAGAAATATATTTATTTTCCAAAAATTGCTTGACAATGGGAAAAATATGGGTATAATTGTGTTGTAAAGTAAAAATGCTTTACGAGGGAATATGGAAATTCAAGATAATTTGAGAAAAAGTTTGCTGGCAGAAATTTATGAGCCACTGCTCACTTCAAAACAGCAGAATATGCTCCGTATGTTTTTGGATAGCAACATTTCGTTAAGTGAAATTGCAGAGGAATTTGATATTTCAAGGCAAGCAGTAAATGACCTTGTAAAAAGGACTTTTAGGGTGCTTGAAGACTATGAAAGCAAACTTAAACTTCTTGAAAAGTTTGAAGAAATCAAATCTACTATTTCTGATTGCTCTCAACTTCTTGATAATGGTGCAGACAAAGAGCAAATTAAGGCGAAGTTAAATTCTATTTTGGAGGTTTTGTAATATGGGAATGTTTTCCAATCTTTCACTAAGGCTCAATCACATTTTTTCTCACCTTACAAAACGTGGCAAACT
>CAKVNA010000056.1 GCA_934776915.1 uncultured Clostridia bacterium | reverse complement strand
GTGAAATTGAGTAATGGTTTTGTAAGATTTTAGTGGATAAATGAGTATTTAATTTAGAGATTAAATAGGAAAAGATAACAAAAATAATAAGAAAATAGCATATTTTGGAGGTAAAAATGCGTAAAATATCAAAACATGTGCAAATTGAAGGACCTATTGAGCACAAAAAAGATGATAGTAAAATTCAAGTTGGAATTGACATTGAAAGGGTTGTGAGGTTTAGAGATTTTAAGTATCCCGAAAAAATGTTTACGAAGAAAGAACTTGAATATTTTCAAAAATTTGCCGATAAGGCAGTGCATATGGCAGGAACATTTTGTGCAAAAGAGGCTGTTTCAAAAGCAATAAAAAAGGGACTGGGAAAGGAAGTTGGTGTGCAAGATATTGAAATATTGCATGACGAATATGGTGCCCCTTATGTCAATGATATCAATGGAAAACTTGAACCAATTTTGGGACCAAATGACCTTGATATTTCCATTGCACATTCTGATGAAATTGCGGTTTCAACATGTATTTTATATTAAAAAACCTCTTTTTTGGACTGTTTTTTGATACAAAATTGAGCATTTTTTTGATGTTTTTAGTTACAATTACATTATAAAAGATATTCAGTTTTTATTGATTTTTATGTTGACTTTTTTGACAATGGTTTGATTGAATGTTATTAAAACTATATTTTAATCTTATACAGCAAGAACTCTCATTAGGGTTCTTTTTTTATGAATTGTGTGTTAAATCTCTCATTTGGATAATAATTGTTTCGCTTCACAAACTAACTTTGAAATCGTGGTTTAAATTTGCAAAAAGGGGGAATTATTTGATGAAAGACAACACAACTTTTGTGATTAACAATTTTTGCGTCTGCACTCATACACTTTATGTGAGGGGAAATTTTGATAAATATTTTTGGGTCAAAAAATCTGTAACTTATGAAGGCAAAGTTGTTGAGGAGAAGTTTGTGTTTGATTATCAAAAGTTTATGCGGGGTTTTTTATGATTGTTAAAAGAGGGGAACTGTATTATGCTGATTTAAGTCCAGTTGTCGGAAGCGAACAGGGAGGGATTCGTCCCGTTCTTGTCGTTCAAAATGACATTGGAAATAAATATAGCCCAACAATTATAGCCGCTGCAATAACAAGCAGACTTAATAAATCTCGAATTCCAACCCACATAGAACTATCGTCAAAAGAATATGGACTTGAAAAAGATTCTGTGGTGCTTCTTGAACAAATTAGGACAATAGATAAATCACGATTGCGTGAGAAAATAGGGGAACTTAGCGAATATAAAATGAATGAAATAAACAGGGCAATGATGATAAGTCTTGGTGTTATTTGATAAATTTTGTTAACATATTTGCAAAAAAATATTATATATGCTAATATGTCCATGTGAACAATATTAAAATTGAAAGTTTGAATATAAATGGCGAAGGTCAAAGTTTTGTTGACGGCAAAAAAATGTGCGTCAATGGTGTTTTGCCGGGCGAAGTTGTTGATGTTGAAATTGCAACAGAAAAGACGAATTTTTTGCAAGGTGTTTTAAAAAACATTTGCACACCCTCACACATACGCATATGTCCAAAATGCTCATATGTTGGTGATTGTGGTGGTTGTGACTTTATGTTTGTGAACTCGCAGAACGGATTGGATATTAAGAAAAAAGTCATGAAAGAATATTTCAAAGACTTGTTTTCTGGAGAAATCATTTCAAATGCAAGCCCAAATAGTTTTGAATTTAGAAACAAGGTTGCTTTTGCTGTTTGCGGGGATAAAATTGGGCTTAGAAAACCAAACTCTCATGATATTTGTGAAATTTCAAATTGCATGGTTGCAAACAAAAATATCAACACAGTATTAAAAATTGCAAAAAAATTGATAAAGAACGCAAAAAATTGTCAAATTTGCCATATTGTTGTGAGAAGCATAGGTGAGCATGTGTGCATATGTGTTGTTGCTAGAAGTAAATTTGATTATAAAGTTTTGAACAGTCTTATTGAAGATATTAAAAGTGCTTTTGGGGAGAATTTTGGGCTGTTTGTTAGCATAAACACCTCAAAAAATAAAATTTTTGGACAAAAATGTGAATATATTTACGGTGAGAAGAAAATTCCTCTTTTTAGATTTGGAATTGAAACTTATATAAGACCTATGTCTTTTTTTCAAATAAATGATGATGTAGCTGCAAAAATGTATTCAAAAGTGCTGGAAGAAATTTCAAATGAAGTTGTAATTGAAGGATATAGCGGAGCAGGGTTGTTGAGTTGCATTATGGCAAAAAGAGCAAAAGAAGTTTATTCAGTTGAAATTGAAAAAGATGCAACAAAAGATGCAAATGATGCAAAAAAATTAAACAATTTGAGCAATCTTTGCAACATTAACGGTGATTGCGACAGGGAAATGGAAAAATTGCTGTTGCAAAATAAAAATGCAACAGTTGTTCTTGACCCACCCAGAAGTGGAGTTGGGCGACACACACTTGATGTTATGTTGCACACCCTTCCAGAAAAAATAATAATGATTTCATGCAATCCATATACTTTGAAACAAAATATTGTTTTTTTAAGCAAAAACTATGATATCAAATCGTTTGAAATATTTGATATGTTTCCACAAACTTTCCATATTGAAAGCCTGGTTGTATTAAAAAGGAAATAAAATTTGATTTTTGGACAAAAAAAGTTTTTCTTTCATGAAAATATAAGTTATAATAAGTATTATGAGAGAAATGTTGCTTAATGGTCAAACCTTTAAACTACTAGGACTTGAGATTCCTTGGTATGGAACAATGATTGCTTTTGGAATGTTGGCGGGAATATTGTGCGCCTATTACATATGCAAAAAGAAAGCTATTGATACAAACATGCCAATCAACCTTGCCCTTTATGCTTTGCCTTGTGCTATTGTCGGGGCAAGAATTTATTACTGCGCATTAAATGGAGTTTCTTCCTTCTGGCAAATTTTTGAAGTTTGGAACGGAGGACTTGCCATTTATGGCGGTGTAATTGGTGGCTTCCTTGGAGTTTTGCTTTGCTGTAAAATTCACAAATACAGTTTGCTTGAAGCGTGCGACCTTTGTGCTCCTTGCCTTTTTTTGGGGCAGGCAATAGGCAGAATTGGTTGCTACTTTGCAGGTTGCTGTTATGGGGTTGAACCTAGTGTTGATTATTTAAAAGTATTCCCAGTAAGTGTTCAAATTGGTGGGGTGTGGCATTTGGCGACCTTCTTTTACGAAAGCATTTTGGATATGCTTGGAGTTTTGACCCTTTTGCTTTTGACGGGAAAAGTGAAAGAACATGGCATTGTTACAAGTGGATATTTCATTTTCTATGGCACAATAAGAGCAATCTTGGAGCAATACAGAGATCCAAAAGAATGTCTTATGCTTGGCAGTTTTAGAGCATCTCAACTTTTAAGCGTTTTGCTTGTCATAACTGGTTGCATTTTGTTGGTTACAATCTTGATAAAATCGCACAAAAAGGAGGCCGTAAATGGCTAATTTTAAGATAGTTAAGAAAGGCTACAGCCAACTTGAAGTGGATAGTTATATTGAGCGTCTTGCTTATGACTACGAGTCTAGGCTTGCGGAACAAAAAGATAGAATTTTTTACCTTAAAGACCAACTTGAAAAAATAACCTCAAACAGTGACAACGAACTTATGACCTCACTTGTGTCGGCGGTGGAAAGGGCAAGGCTTATTGAAAACAGTTCAAAAAACATTTATGAACTTGAAACAAAAAAACTTAACTTGCTTTACACAAAAATGGAAAATCTCTTGAAAGATGAAAATATTTATAATGATAGAAGTGTAAAAAAGGAGTTGCTTGCTTTGATTCAAGATTGTAGAAGTTCGCTGGAAAACAATGTTCAAAAACAGAAAGAAAATCTTTTAGAAAGCACCTCGGGTGACCCTGTGAAAAGGCTTTTGACTAAAATGATTGGGCTTAACAAAATTCCAAATGAGCAACATGAGAACGAAGATTTAAAGCCAAAAGAGCAAAAAGAAAGCGCAAGACGAATTGAGCCAAGAAGGGCGGAAAAACTGGATAGTCTTTTTGAACTTAATAAACTAGTTGAAGAACAACCAAAGAAGCCCCAAATAAAAGTTCAAGAGGAAGAAGAGGAGAGTGGCTTTGATCTGAAGGAAGCCTTGAACCCAAAAGAAGATTTGGAAGAAATTATGAAGGCATTTGACTTTTATAATGACGCAAGAAAGGAAAGTAAAAGCAGTTAAAATACAAAACTATATTTAGTTTCAATAACAAATAATAAAAGGCAAATAGTGCTTTTAGTGCTAAATTTGCCTTTTTTTGTGCCATATATTATAAAAATTGAAAAATAGAGAGCGCTCTGCCTTAACTTATATTTGTTTAAATTTATTGCAAAAAAACATTTTTATATCCTACGAAAATTGCACTCGTAGATTTCTCTTTTGCATAGTCTTTCAAAATGCTTTGCATAATTTTCTCAAGATTTTTCTTTGTTTTTTCGTCTTTTATAAGTTTAATTTCATCATTAAAGATTGTTTTTGAGTCATTTATTTCGTCAATATAATTTTGTGAAAGTTCGCTTTTTTCTCTAATTAAAAGAGCGTTTAGGCAAATTAAAATAAGTCTGCACAAAAAGTCTGTTTCAGCGTCTACGCTTGAAAGTTCGTTCATTGCTTTTGCGTAACATTTTGTCGTTTCAAATTTAAGTTTTCCGAGCGATAGTTGTTCTTCAGAGAAATTTTTTAAAAGCATTTCGCCGAAATTTTGATAAAAACATATCCTAACATATGCACTTTTCCCAAAAAACTCAGGCACAATTTCTTTTTTTACAAAGTTAGACAACTGATATTTTAAATCTTTTTCAATGGGTTTGGTTTGAGTCTCTGTTTTTGATTCTTCTGGAAGTGATTTTGCAATGTCCGTATATTTTATTTCATTTGACATAAGTTCCAAATAAAACTTAAAAAAGTCATCACCAACAAGAGTTTTTAGCACAGGGAGATATTTTGTTTTATAATTTTTGTTTTCAAATAGGGCAAGTTTTGGTTGCGAAACAAAAAGTTTGTCAAGAGAGGTCTTTAAAAATTCAATATCTTTTTT
Organism: uncultured Clostridia bacterium; assembly: GCA_934776915.1. Lineage (GTDB taxonomy): Bacteria > Bacillota > Clostridia > Christensenellales > UBA1242 > UBA7862. The sequence goes on along the minus strand of CAKVNA010000056.1, from coordinate 749 downwards.
GTAGCAATATTGTTTTTCAAAATCACGATTTTGCGAGAAGTCTTGATTATCGAGTTTTATAAGTTTAACAAGCCCCAAATTGTCAATTCGCACAATGCCAACTGGGCGAGAAAAACTGTTGTCAAATTTTTCACAAATAGGGAACATCAAGTGAAAAAACAGGGGATAACGCTTGAAAACTGGTGGCAAAATTGTGATTTCAAACGAAAACTCATGTGCAAACTTGTTTTGCAGTTGTTCTAACATAGATTTTTTAAAATATTTCTGTTTCATGCTTTAATTATACAATTTTTGTCGTAACTTGTCTAGACCCAATTTTCACTTTACTATTTTATGCAATTGTAGTAAAATTTAAATATGTTTAACGAAATATTAGATGTTGTTTTAGATGCTCTTATTGATTCGGCACGCTTGTTGCCAATTATTTTTGTTTGCTATATGCTCATTGAACTTTTGGAAGAAAAGATTTTGGTGAAATATCAGTCGTCAAATCTTCTCAAAAGTAAGGTTGCACCTATCGCAAGTGCGGGCTTTGGGCTTATTCCTCAATGCGGCTTTTCAGTTGTGGCGACAGATTTGTTTAGCAAAAAAATAATAACAATGGGCTCGCTTATGGCAATTTTTATTGCGACTTCAGACGAGGCAGTGCCACTTTTGCTCACTCGTCCAGACCAATATCCAAGTTTGTTTTTAATCTTGGGCATAAAGTTTGCATATGCCGTTTTGGTTGGACTTGTTGTGGATATGAT
>CAKVNA010000055.1 GCA_934776915.1 uncultured Clostridia bacterium | reverse complement strand
GTCAAAACGGTCAATAAGCACCTTGTAAGTTTTCCCAACACGAGATTTGTTTACTTTTGTTGCCACCGCCTGTTGTGTTTTTTGCACTATTTCAAGTCGTCTGTCCTTTTCTTTCTCCGAGATTTGATGTTCCATAGAGTATGCTGGTGTTCCTTCTTCCCTTGAATACTTAAAGAAGCCAACATTGTCTAGTTTTGCTTTTTTCAAAAACTTAACAAGTTCCTTAACATCTTCCTCCGTTTCCCCCGGGAAACCCACCATAAATGTTGACCTTATGGCAATGTCTGGAATTTCATGTCTAAGTTTTGTTATAAGCCCCACAATGCTTTCCCTTGTGCTTTGTCTGTTCATTGCACGCAAAACATTGTTGCTTATGTGTTGAAGTGGCATATCCACATAGTGAAGCACTTTTGGGTTTGTTTTGATAACTTCAATAAGTTCGTCAGTTATCTTTTCTGGATAGCAATAAAGCAGTCTTATCCAACTTAATTTCTTTATTTTAGAAAGTTTTTTAAGTAGCAATGGTAGGTTTTCTTTGCCATTTTTTTCACAGCCAAAGCGAGTAACATCTTGTGCAACAAGAATAACTTCCTTTGCTCCGTTTTCGCAAAGATATTCCGCTTCACTTACAATTTTTTCCATTTTTACGGATTTATAATTGCCACGAATATATGGAATTTTGCAGAATGCACAGCGGTTGGAGCAGCCGTCAGCAATTTTAAGATAGGCAAAATGCCCCGTTGTTGTTTTGCTGCGGAAGTCGCCATATCGCTTGCCTTTTGGAAGTTTTTTGCCCAAAAGTTCAAAAACAATTTTGTCCACCTTGTCATATTCGTCTGCCAGCATTGCCTTATCCACCATTGGAAAGCGTTCTATCATATCTTCAGTGTTTAACATTGGCAAACAGCCCATAACAACAAGCAGTTTCAGTGAGCCACGCTTTTTATAACCACTCATTTCCTCAATAATTCCTTCCGCTTCGTCACGAGAGGCTTTTAGAAAAGCGCAAGTATTTATAAAAATAATGTCACATTCTTCCGCATTTGGTGAGAATTCAAACTCGTCATAACATGACAAAATGGACACAACTCTTTCGGTGTCCACTCTGTTTTTGTCGCAACCCAGCGACACAAACCCGACCTTCATTTTTTCATCTGTTTTTTGCATCATATCCTTCTTTTATGCCCCGCCGAACAGTTTGTTAAAGTCTTCCATTGTAGCAAAAACTGTTCTTGGTTTGCTACCGTCAGAGCCAGAAATAAAGCCCGCCGCTTCCATTTGGTCAATAATTTTTGCCGCACGCTGATAGCCAATGGCAAATCTTCTTTGAAGCATAGATATAGACACTTGCCTGCTTTCAATGGCGTGTTTTAAGGCATCTGGCAAAAGTGAATCCATGCTTGGAGTTGACGAGAATCCTCCGCCAATATCCCCACCATTTGGAGCACCATCATTCATAATTGCTTTTTCAATGTTTTCATCATAAACACAAGGGTTATGGTCACGAATAAAGTCGCAAATTTCCTTAACTTCTGGAGTATCAACAAATGCTCCTTGAACACGAGTAACTTCCCCATCTGGTGGCATGTATAGCATATCACCATGCCCAAGAAGTTTCTCCGCCCCAGGTCTGTCAAGAATTGTCTTTGAGTCAAACCCACTTGAAACAGCAAAAGCAATTCTGCTTGGAAGGTTAATTTTGATACTTCCTGTGATAATATCAACAGAAGGTCTTTGTGTGGCAAGAATAAGGTGAATACCTGCTGCTCTTGCTTTTTGAGTAAGTCTAATAATTCTTTCTTCCAGTTCCTTTTTGCCCGCAGTGACAACAAGGTCTGCAAGTTCGTCAACAATCAAAACAATGTATGGAAGTTTAGGTTTTAGTTTGTTTCTAACTTCTGGTTGAGCGTTATATTCTTCAATATTTCTTGCAAAAACGCCTTGGAACAGACTATATCTTCTTTCCATTTCGTCAATCAGCCAGTCAAATGCAACAAGCGCTTTCTTTGGCTCGGTTATGGCTTTTGGCATAAGAAGATGTGGCAAGTCATTAAAGATTGTAAATTCTACTTTCTTTGGGTCAACCATAATAAGTCGCAAATCTTCTGGACTTGTTCTATAAATCAAACTTATAACAAGTGCGCTTAAGCACACACTCTTTCCACTTCCCGTTGAGCCTGCAACCAAAAGGTGTGGCATTTTGGCAAGGTTGCATAATTTAACATTGCCGTCAATATCCTTTCCAAGAGCAAATGTAAGTGGTGCTTTGGCAGTTAGGAAGTTTTCTGATTCAATGATGTCTTTAAGTCCAACTATGTCTTGGGTGTCATTTGGCACTTCAACACCAACTGCACTTTTACCCTTGATTGGGGCTTCAATTCTTATATCGCCACGAGCCGCCATTGCCATTGCAATATCTGATGACTGTGCTTGAATTTTCTTAACAGAAATGCCCGTTGGCATATGAAGTTCATATCGTGTAACTGCTGCCCCACGCCTAACTGCTTCAACCTTTGCTGGCACACGGAAGTCTTCCAAAACTCGTTCCAAAATATCAATCTTTTCTTGATAATTTATATTTTCTGCCGCATTTGTATAGGTTTTTAGTAGGTCGATTGGTGGTCTGATATAGTTTGAATTATATTCAAAATTTGGCTCAACTTTCTTTGCGTTTGACTGCCCACCACCACCTATTGCTTCAAAGTTAAATGTCCTTGGTGGAACATTTGAAAGATTGACCGTTTTGCCAAGACTTTCTTCCACAGAGTCATCACCCACTCTGTCCATAAATTTTTCGCTTCTGTTTTCTCTTGGTTCTGTCATTGGCGACTGCGAGCCAATTTCAAAATTGTTTGATGTGTTGAAATTTCTTGTTTTTGGGAAATCGTCATCTGGTTTTATAAAGTCGTCTTCGTCAAAGTTATTATTGTCATTTGAGTTGCCAAAGTTGGTGTCAAAAAGCCCTGATATGTTTGAAAAATTATTCTTCTCTGGCTCTATGCCAAAACTTGGCACATCTTCATCTGGCTCAACTTCTTTGTTGTAACTTGACGAGGCAAACTTGTCATCTTTTGCAAAATAATTTGGTGTTTGTCTTTCTGCTCTGATTATTCCGTCATTAAGATTTCCCTGTCTTGTTGCATCATATCCGCCTGATGTGTTCTCACGAGAAATTGGAGAAGAATTTCTTTCGCCATACATCTTCATTTTTTGTTTGTAGTCTTCATAATCTTCGGCATTTATAATTGGATTTTCATTGACATTATTAACATCATGAATGGTTGAAAGGTATTCCTTATTCTTTTCAAACATTGGGTTGTCTTTCTGACTTGAAGTCTTTTCTTTTTCATCATAAACAAATTTTTGAGGTCTGTCTTGTGAAAAAGCTCTTGTCTGCCACGAAACATTTTCTTTCTTTTCGCCAAACAATTTTGCTTCGGCACTGACTGACTGGTCAGTTGTGTCTTGCTCCAAATCTTGCTTCCCTAGTCCAAGTTTTTGTTTTGCTATTTCAGCGACTGATGGTTCTGCAGGTTTTTCGTCTTTTATAAATATCTCCTCGTCCGTTGGGTTTTCCTTAACTTCACTTGCCAAAACCTCTGTCCTTGGGGCAGGCTCAGTTGGTGTTATTTGTTGCAATGGGGTGGCAATAGTTTCTGTCTTCGTTGTAACAACTTGCTTTGTAGCAGGTTTTTTGACTGTTTGTTTTTTAACACTGTCCAGATAAGTTGCGACAAAATATAGTGACATAACAAGTCCTATGCCATATGTGACAATCCCAGCAATATCATGGAAAAGTGCAGAAAGTGGATAGACAAAAACACCAATCAGCACACCACCTGGTGTAAAATGTGCGTTGTAACATTGCTTTAGATATTCTCCATAGGAAATGCTAACTCCGCCCGTGCCAGCAAAAATTGTATGCAACACACAAACAAAGAAGAAAAAGCATAGTCCGAGATAAATTATATATCTTGGAGAATACACAAATTTTTGGTTCATTGTCAGTGCAATTCCAGCAAAAATAGTGAGGAGCAAAATTGGATAAATCATAATGCCAAACACACCCAAGAAAAACCATTTTACCCCAGATAAAAATTCAAATGTGGTCAAGATGAGCAACGCACTTGCCACAACAATCATAACAATGCCAAATTGTTTTTTGATAACCGACAAATTTTTCTCCCGTTCTTCCATTGTTTCCCCACTTAAATTTCGATACACAAAGAGTATATCACAATGTTCTCCACTTTCAAAATCCTTACACTATGTTTTACAAACAAAAATTACCAATTTATTCAAAAATTTTCTCAAGCCCGTCAACTTTGTTTTGAATTAACACAAGTGTAACTGATTTTTTAAGGTCAAAAGTTTCTTTTGCAAGCGAATTTACTTCATCAATCGTAACTTTTTCAAGAGATTTCAATCTTTCTTCAACTGTAACAAATCTGTCATATGTCAAATAGTTTGTTGCAACTGCTCTTGCAATTTCAGAGCCTTTTTCATAAGCAGAAAGAAGTAGTCCCTTGCAGAAAGTTTTTGCCCGCAACAATTCTTCTTCCGTCACGCCATTTTCTGCTATTTTTTCCACTTCTTTTTTTACAAGTCCCATTGCTTTTTTAACATTTCCTTCCGTTGTTCCAAAGCAAATGCTCATGTCGCCAGCGTTTTCAAAATGCTCAGGTATGCAAGAAATGCTATACACAAGTCCGTGTTCTTCCCTAACACTTCTAAAAAGTCTTGACCCCATGCTGCCGCCCATGATAAAACTCAAAACAGCATACGCCATCTTGTTCTTTGCAAAGATATTTACGCATGGAAAGCCCACCACAACTTGTGTTTGATTGAATTCCGCCACTTCTTGCGAAAATGCAGCCTTTGGAGCAAAGTTCTGGTTGTGATTTTTCTTCAAAACTTTGTCTTTTTTCTTAAATTTTGAATTGAAATAATTGTCAACTATTTGAAAGACATATTCCTTGTCATAATGCCCCACAACAGACACAACAATGTTCCTTGCAATATAATTTTCTTTTACATATTTAACAATGTCGTCACGAGTTATTTTGGACAAACTTTCCTTTGTTCCAAGAACCGACCTTGACAAACTATTCCCGTCAAAAAACATTTCACAATATCTGTCATATGCAACACTTTCTGGGTCGTCTTTTGTCATTGAAATTTCTTCAAAGACGACCTTTCTTTCTCTTTCAATTTCTTCTTCATTGTATGAAGAATTAAGCACAATATCACTCAAAATTTCACAACATTTTTCCATGTTTTCTGGCAATGTGGTGGCGTAAAAACAAGTGGCAACTTTGCTTGTCCAAGCGTTTGCACTTGCCCCAATGTCCTCAAAATCTGTGCTTATTTGCTGGGCAGTTCTTTTAGATGTCCCCTTAAAATTTAAATGTTCGACAAAATGTGAAATTCCGTTTATTTCTTCAGCTTCATTTTGACTTCCCACATCAACAGCAACATATATAGAAGTTGGTCTATTCTTGCCAACCTTTGTAAAAACAACTCTCAGTCCACTTTCAAAACATTTGCAAATCGGTTTCATAAATTCTCCTTAACTGTGGACAATTATATCACTTTTTCTTATTTTTGAAAATCAAAATTACACCTTATTTCCCAAAACTTCAGAAACCGGGGCTACAGTCAACCCGTTTGCTTTTAATGTTTTGATAATCTCTGGCAGTGCCTTTGCAGTATGCTCCGTTGGGTGCATCAAAATGAGGTCACCCGCCTTGATGTCTTTTGTTGCACGAGATAGAACAAGCGAACTGTCTTTGTCACGCCAGTCTATTGTGTCTCTGCTCCACATAATCGTTTTGTATCCCAAGTCACTGGCAACTGACAGGGTTGTCTTGTTATAACTGCCCGATGGGGGTGCAAAAAGGTTCATTTCTGTGCCAGTTATGCTTTTTACAAGTTTGTGAGTTGTTTTAATC
>CAKVNA010000054.1 GCA_934776915.1 uncultured Clostridia bacterium | reverse complement strand
GTTCAAATAAAGGTGTCAAGAAAGTCTGAAAGTGACTCAGACGCTTATGAAACTGTGACACTATCGCCTATAACAATCACACTTGACGGCTACACCGAATATAAAAACAATGACGACATGGCATAAACTGCTTGGCATAGAAAAACAAAAAACAAGGCTAAAAGTTGGTCTTGTTTTTTTCTTTAAATTAATTTGTATATATAGATGTAATTTATAACAAAACATGTAATTCATTTCGCATTTTTTAAAATAATAAAGAGCGTTTAATCAGTTTACAGTCGGAGTTTTTGGGATAATTCTTGTTGGCTTTCCTCTGGCAAGATTGAAAGGGCTTGTCGCAAAAGGGCTTTATCATTTTCAGTTAGAAGCATACTTTCAAGAGTTGCGTTCTTAATTATGCAAACACCTCCACCTCTGCCACGCTTGCACTCGGTGGGAATACCAGCACTTTCGAATTCACTTAAATATCTGTAAACTGTTCGTGTTGAAATTTCAAATTTATTTGCTAGTTTGCTTGCCGTCACACAACCTTTGTCGGCAAGTTCCATAAGAATTCCTATTGATAAATATTGTTTCATGTCTTTCTCCTAATTTCAAAATGATTATAGCACAACAAATTTTTAATGTCAAACATATGTTTTATATTTTCTAAAAATTTTTATATTTATTTTTGCATGAGAATATGACCTCAAGGGCAAGATATCCTGCTGTTTCAGAATTGCCACAATGGAAGAAAACTGATAGGCAAAAGACATTATTTGGATATATTAACAACAATTTCATAAAATACTAATAATGTTTGGGGGTGAATGTGAAAAAACATGGAAAAAGCATTTTGAAATTTGTTACACCAAGCGTTTGCAAGGAAGAAGCATTGCCACTGGGCAATGGGCAAACGGGAGTGTTGATTTTTGGCGGGGCAAAAAGGGAAACTGTCAGATTTTGCGTGGCGGGACTGTATGAAACAAAAACACTATCAACCAATTCTAAAATATCCAACTTTGACTGTGACAAAAATTGCTCTTTGTGCAGGTGTTCTATGTTTTGCCCATATTCAAACAAATCACAAGAAAGCACCCCCAAAGAGAATGAAAGTATATTGCAAGCACATGATAATGATGTAAATTCTGCTGAAAAAAGTGCAACTGATATAGAAATGGAAAAAAGCGTAGAACTTAATGGAAAATGTGAAGAAAACACAGACAATTTCCCCGATGTGGCGGCAGAATATTTGGAAACAAAACGGCTTGTTGGGGAGGGGAAATTTGTTGAAGCACAAAATGTTATGGTGGACAAAATTTTGTCCGCTGGCACAAAAAGCATAGAAAAAACACCTATTGCGGTGTGTAATTTGGAGTTTGACTTTGAAGTTGCATGTCGTGTGACAGATTATTATAGGGCGCTTGATATACAAACGGGTGAAGTTAAAGTATATTTTGAAGACGAGAAAGGTGCAATTTTGCGGAACTCATTTGTTTCGTTCAGAAATGACTTCTTCGTGAATAGAATATCCTCCACGGGCAGCAAGAAAGTTAATTTCTCTTTTTGGGTGGCAAATGCAAAGGAATATGACGAGAATGACGAAGTTGATGTGCAAGAAAATGTTATGACCTATACAACTCACACATCGGACCATAAAAAAGTGGGAATTGTGCTTAAATTTTGCATAAGCGGCGGCAGTTTTGAAAAACACGGCAAAAAAATTGTAATTTTTGGTGCAGAAGAAGTTTTGCTCTTTGCAAAAGTGTTTGTATGCGAAAATTCTGACGACAAAAGTGTGTCTGATACGCAAAAAGTTGTTTCAAAAATGAAAGATAGTTATGAGAAGTTGTTTTTGGAGCAGAAAGAAATTTTTGCTACCAAAATGTCCTTTCCACAACTTGACCTTGGCGGAAGGGAATGTGATTGTGTAGAAAAAATGATTTTAATGGCTAAAAGCGGGCAAGTTACATCTGATTTTGTGGAAAAACTATGTAAATTTGGAAACTACTTGTTTGCAATATCGGGTGTAAGTCTGTTTGACTTCCCATGCGGGGTGTTTGACTTGTGCTTGGGTCAGACAAATCACTTTTTGCAACTGGAAAATCTTATGTTTCCGTCATATTTTGGTGGAAATGTCAGCCCCGAGGTCTTTTTTGATAAATATTTTGAAAAAATAGACAATTACACAACTTTATGCCAAAGAATGTTTGGATTTGAAGGGCTTTTTGTGCCAAGTTTGCAACAGACAGACGGAATGCCTAGTCTTATTGAAGGGCAAAACCTCTTTAACAACAATGTTGCGGGACTTTTGTGCATTTTTGTATATAAACACTATTTAAGGACACTTGACTTAGATTTTCTTAAGAAATCTTATGAATTTTTGTTAAAAACGGGTGAATTTTACTCAAATTTCTTGGTGGAAAACAAGCAAACAAAAACTCTCGAGTCGCCTTATGGAATTTCGCCATATTCAAGACCTAAGGGAAAAGTTTTCTACCTTTCACCAAATCCTATGGTTGATTTTGCAACAGCAAAAAGCGTTTTTAAAATATTAACCAGTGTTTGTCAAATTTTGGGGGAAGAAGAAAATTCAAACAAATTTGAAAGATTATTGTCACTTGTTCCTGATGTGCAAGTGGATAATTTTGGACTTATTAAAGAATATAACTTAAATGGACTTGAAACTGATGAAACTTCGCCGTTTATCTCTCACCTTGTGCCATATTGCGTGGGAGCAAAGCGTTTTGATGCCAAAAAAGATTACGAAACACTGGTTGCAAATTCTATCAAGAGCAGATTTTTAAATTCAACGGGGAAATATCGTTCAAATGACCTCTGTCGCATGGCGCTGGCACTTTTTGCGTGCGGAGAAGGAAGTGACGGCTATGAAATTTTAAAGACACTTATAAAAAACTTTGTGTCAAGCAATTTGATGTTTTCGCTTTATGACAGACTAGGGCAAGGAGTTGGACTTGTTGGAAGCAAAAAGGAATTGCCCTTTGATACAAATATCATGCTCTTTTCATGTGTTAAAAATATGTTTATTAAATCATGCGGCAGCGATATATTTTTGTTTGATAGTTTTCCAAAAGAGTTTAAAAAGTGCAGCATAAGAGGTGTGCCACTTGATGGCGGAGTTGTGTGCGAAATGTGGGTTTCAACCCGTGGGGTTTTGCGAATGAGGCTAAAATCAAGCAGTGATACAACCGTTAATGTCTATATGCCTCGTGGCACAAAAAGAGTAAAAGTGAGGGGTGTTTTGTTCGATTATCAGCAAAATGCAATTTTGGGACTTAACCTTAGAAAAAACAAAAAGAAGAAAATTAAAGTATATTTTGAATGTTAAGAAAATATTTTTCAAAAAAACTTATTTATGCTTGTAGTTCGTGCAAAAAAGTGGTAAAATACTTATAATAAAACACTGGGCGAGGCTTCTTGCCTAAAAGGTGGGATAATATGGAAAAAGTTTTTGAAGAATATAACAACTGGAGCGAACTTGATGTGAACTCTCGTGTTGAGGCATTGAAAGATTGTGTTAGATTTTATGAAACAAAGACTGTTCAATTTATTATGACAAAAGTTGTGCCACAAAGGCGAATGACTTACAAAAAAGTGCCTGTTAAACTTGAAATAACCACCGAGCAAGTGGGCGGGCAAGATGTGTCGTTTACAAACAACGAAGTTTTTGTTGTGCAAACTGCATTGCTTAGCGATAAAAAGCAACTTTTTTATAATGTTGCCAAGAACACAATTTGTGCTGTGTTTTTGAATATGTTTTCAAACACTTCCACAGACCCAAACTCAAAGACTGGCTTTGGAACACTTGCCTCAAGTTTCCTTGCCACAATTACAAGCGAATTTGGACAAGGCACAGCCTTTGAGCAAGATATGATGCAAGGCTTTGAAATGGCAATGTCCATGGCAACAGAAATGTCAACGGGAGAGTGATTTTCTCAAAAAGGAGCTTGCGTTTATGAGCAAATATCTTGAGAAGTTTATCTTGCCACAACAAGAAACAGAAGAAAAAATAATCATGAGAAGAATGGATAAAAATGGTGGAGCATTTGGCTACATTGACAATATTTATCCATGCAGTTTGTTTTTGGAAAAAGAACTAACGGAAATTGACTTTAGCAATATAACTATTTTGTATGGCGGGAATGGCTCGGGGAAAAGCACTCTTTTGAACCTTATCGCTGAAAAAGTGGGATTAAAGCGGGTTGCACCATACAATAGCAGTGAGGTTTTTGACGATTATGTTGAAGCGTGCAAAATAGTTATGGCAGAAGACGAGAACGGTTTTGTCATTAAATCTGTGCCACATAACAGCAGAATAATAACAAGTGATGATATTTTTGACTATATGTTAACCGCAAGGGAAAACAATAGCGATATTGCCGAGAATACGGACGAAATGAGAGATGAGTGGTATCATCTTAAATTTGGCAAAACAATAAGACTCGACGGACTTGAAAATTATGAGGAGTTTTATAAGCAAGTTAACGCTAGAAAAAAATCACTTTCTCGAAGAAAATATTTGTATAAAATGGCGGGGAAGGAAGTCAAACTAAACAGCAATGGCGAAACGGCTATCGACTATTTTGCCAATAAATTGACAAACGATTGCTTATATTGCTTGGACGAACCGGAAAATAGTTTATCGCCAAAATTCCAACAAGAATTGGTTGGTGTTATTTACAGAAAAGCAAGATACTGCGGTTGCCAGTTTGTCATTGCAACTCATTCACCATTTGTTTTGGCTTTGCCGGGGGCAAAAATTTATGATTTAGATAGCATTCCTGTTGATGTCAAAAAATGGTGGGAACTGGAAAATACAAAAACATATTTTAAGTTTTTTAAAGAAAATGAAAGGTTATTTTTAAAGTAAAAAAAGACAGCATATGCTGTCTTTTTTAATGTTTTTTTGGGGCGGTGATTTTTAAAATTTCTGATACAATGTTTTGCGTGCCGTGGGTGAGGGTGGTGGCGGTGGAACTTTCCATGGCGGTGACTATTGTTTTTCTGTTTTGGAGCGTTTTTTCAATTTCCGTGCATAACACTTTGGGTGTCAAGTCGCATTGATTTATCACCGTTGCAAAGTTTTGAGATTTAAAATATTCGGCATTTTCTACTTGGTCGCCACGAGAATTGCCTTTTGGAAGTGGCACCAAAATCATGGGCTTTTTGAGTGCAAGAAGTTCGCAAATTGCCCCCGAGCCACTGCGTGACACAACAACATCGGCTAAGGCAAAAAGATGTTCAATTTCATAGCAAAATTCCGCTTGATAATAATTTTTGTGAGAAATTTGAGAATTAAATTTATTTCTTCCCACAAGGTGAATTACATTATATTTTTCACACAATGTTGGCACTGCGGCAAACACCACATCATTTAGGTCTTTTGCTCCCGTTGAGCCACCAGTTATTAGGATATATGGCCTTGAAGTGTCACAAAGTGAACATATTTTTATGCCTTTTTGCTTGTCACCATGAAAGAGTTGCTCCCTAATGGGTGAGCCTGTAAACACTCCGTTTTTTAGGGGTTTTGCCGTTTGAGGAAATGTGGTGCAGAATGTTTTTGACAGTTTTGCAATCCATTTGTTTGCCATGCCAAGTGTTAGGTCAGATTCATGTCCAATAACGGGAATTTTTGCAAATTTCGCCCCAAGACAGACGGGGAAAGCCACATATCCGCCCTTTGAAAATACAACAGAGGGCGAAAGCTCTTTTAAAATCTTTTTGCACTTAAAACTTGTAGATAAGACTTTAAAGGGAAGAAAAATGTTTTTTAAAATATTCTTCCTAACAAATTTGTGTGTGGGAATTTCATAATACTCCACATTCTTTTCATGTGAAATAAGTTCCTTTTCTATTCCCGTTCCACCAATGTAGCAGATACGGTCAAAATGTTTTCTTAAAAGGGGAATGAGGCTGATGTTTGGAATAACATGCCCGCCAGTTCCACCGCCAGTGAGGACAATCG
>CAKVNA010000053.1 GCA_934776915.1 uncultured Clostridia bacterium | reverse complement strand
GCCATACATAATGTTGACCCAAGCATTGTTGCCACTTGTTCTGTATGTTGGAGTGTTTTCAACAACTTTGCCCTCACTATCCCAAACAATAGACTTAAACTTCTTCTTGCTCATGCCATTTAGTTCTTTTATGTAGTCTTCCAGTTCTTCCAGATTGTGAGTTCCAATAACAATGCTCAAAAATGGAAATCTCTTTTTCAAAAGTTCTGGCATACCTTTTTGTTGCGTCATACAGCCACACACTGCAATTATAAGGTCGGGGTTCTTTTTCTTTAGTGCTTTTGTTTCGCCAATTTTCGCCATAATTTTAAGTTCCGCCGTTTCCCTTATGCAGCATGTGTTAAAAACGATAATATCTGCATCTTCCTTTGTTTTGCCCTCGGAATATCCAAGGTCAACAAGCATACCCGCAATTTTTTCCGAGTCATGCAAATTCATTTGACAACCAAATGTTTCTATAAAATATCTTTTATCCATAATACAGTTATTATATTATTTAATGAGTTTTTTTTCAAGAGTTTTGACAACATTTTACAAATTTTTTTTATTTTTTTACAACACTTTTCCCATATTTAATTTTCCAACAAACTTAGAATAAAAAACAACTTTGGCACAAAAATTGCCATTTTTTGGGATAAAAAAGCAAATAATTCTTCAAATTTTATCCAAAAAAGATGTTTTTCGACAAAAATTCAAGATTGGTGCATTCTTTTAGGATAAATAGTCAAAAAATATAAATAATAGATATATAATGAGCAAAAAAGCAAGATTTTTTAGGATAACTTTTTACATATTTCTTGTCACATTTTTTGTGGGATTTCTTTTGTTTTGCCTGTTTTCTATGGGGCTTTTGAGCAATTTTTCAAGTGTAAAATTTAGCAAAGATAAACTAAATTACAAAACAACTGTTGCTCTGGTTTTGGACTCTGAAGGAAATGAAATTGCCTCTCAATCTGGCACAAAAATGACACTGCCTTATGACCAAATTCCCCGTCACACAGTTGATGCTTTTGTTTCCATTGAGGACAAGAATTTTTTTAGCCACAGTGGTGTAAATTATAAAAGAATGATAAAAGCCTCCCTAAAAAATCTTAAAGCTCGCACTTTTTCTGAAGGCGCTTCCACCATTTCACAGCAACTCATAAAGAACACTCATTTGACAAGTGAAAAGACTTTAAGGCGAAAATTTGACGAACTTATTTTGGCAAAAGAACTTGAAAAAAATCTTTCCAAACAAGAGATTATGAGTGCTTATCTTAATGCCATATATTTTGGCAATGGTGCATTTGGAATTGAAAATGCTTCACAAAGATATTTTTCAAAAGGTGCAAAAGATTTGACCCTTCCCGAGTCTGCAATGCTGGCTGGAATAATTAAATCGCCTAAAAAATACTCCCCAACAGCAAATGCCAGAACCTGCCTTGAAAGGCGAAATTTGGTGCTAAAAGAAATGATAAAAGATGGCAAGATTTCACAAGAAGATTACATATCTGCCACAAATACTCCACTTAACTTAAACATAAATAAATATGCCCTAACAAGCAATTCATATTATTCCTCCGCCATTGACGAAGCGTGCGAAGTTTTACATATTCTAGAAAAAGACTTGCTTGTTAAAAACTTGAAAATTGTGACTTATCAAAACCCTTCTGTGCAGAAGGCGTGCGAAGAAGCTTTGTTTAGTTTGCCTACACTTGCCAAGACTTCTGTTGCAGACGGAGCAAACATTGTCATTGACAACAAAACTGGTGGAATTGTTGCATTTTGTGCGCAAAGTGAACACAACACACTTTCTCTTTCTCGTCAACCAGGGTCAACAATAAAGCCCATTGTATGCTATGCTCCTGCCATTGAAAAAGACCTAATTTCACCTGAAACACCCATTCTTGATGAAGCAGTTGACATTGACGGATACAAGCCAAAAAACTACAAAAATAAATATCATGGCTGGGTCAGCGCAAAAAATTCCCTTGCAAATTCATACAACATTCCCGCTGTAAAACTTTTGAATTATGTGGGCATTGACTATGCAAAGTCTTTTGCCGAAAACATGGGGCTTAAATTATCCACGGAAGACAAAGGTTGTTCCATTGCTCTTGGCGGACTTTATGACGGAGTTAAAATAAAAAACCTTGCAAATTGTTATCAAACATTTGCAAATGGTGGCAAAAAGATTGAAGCAAAATTTGTAAAACAAATTTATTCAAGTGACGGTGTTTTGCTTTATGAAAACTCACAAAAAGAAAAACAAGTTATGAGATCATCAACTGCTTATCTTATAACAGATATGCTAAAACAGACCGTTGAAAATGGCACAGCACGAAGACTTAAACAGTCTTATGATATTTGCTCCAAAACTGGCACTGTGGGGCTTAAAAACAGCAATCAAAACACTGATGCGTGGAATATATCATACACTCCACAACACACCCTTTGTGTGTGGGTTGGCTCAACTTCCACTCCCCTTCCCAAGTCAGTCACTGGTTCCAACGCCCCAACTGTTATGGCTCAACAAATTTACAACACTTGCAAACTGGGAAGTGGTCATTTTAAAATGCCAGACAGTTGCGTAAAAATGGACATAAACACACAAGAACTTTTGGCAAATAACAAAGTTCTCCTTGCTTCAGAAAACACTCCAGACAGATTCAAAAAATCAGTGTATTTTGCCACTTCGAATATACCGCAAGAAACATCAGAAATGTTCAGTGAAATTTCTCCCTTCTCCATTTCAGCAAGCAAAAATGACACAGGTGTTACCCTCTCACTTTATGCCAAAAAATATCTTAACTACACCATTCACCGAGTGTGTGAAGACAGCGACACCATTGTTGCAAACATATCAGACAAACAAGGCGAAGTGACAGCACAAGACATTGCCACAACCTCTGGAAACTTATACACTTATTATGCAGTTGCAACCTTGCCAAAAGACGAAACAATTCAACAAAAAAGCAACCAAGTGAAAATTTTTATCCCACAAAATTCTTATCAAAATATAATAAAAAATTGGGCTTAAAAGCCCAATTTTTTTGTCAATTTTAGTATTTCAAAGTTATAAATATATGAATTTTTATTATTAAAATATTTTTCAATAAAAAATCAACTGTTATCTTTTGGGATAAGGGTCTTCTATCTCTGTCAGTCCCAAAATATAATCAACTGATGTGCCATAATATTTTGCAAGACTAACAAGTGTTATAATTGGCACTTGTCTTTGTTCGTTTTCATATTGAGAATATGTATTTTGTTTTATATGTAAATAATTCGCAATCTCTGTCTGAGTTTTTTTGTTTGCTTCCCTTATTTCTTTTAATCTCATAAAAATATTATACTAATCTCATAGTGAGATATTGACATATATCTCAAATTGTGATATTATTTAAAATAAAGATTTTCTTTAGGAATTAAAAATTCAAAGGAGAAATAATGTATAATTATATATATCCAGGGGAAAACTATAGAAATTCATCTAAACATTTTAATAGGGAGAAAAATAAAAGCAAGGCTCACAAAATTGTGTGGATTATTATCGCTTTTTGCTTTTTCTTCATTCCCCTTTTTATAATGAAATCAAAGCCCGCCCTAGACTTAACACATTGTGAGGTCTATATTGACACTTATTATGAATATATAGACTCAACAACTGTTAGCGTTTACTTAACTTTTAATAGAAAAGTTAATAGTGGATATGCAACAATAAGTTTTTATAATAGTTCAGGCGAATTGTTGGAAACAAAAACAGAACTGTTTTATGCGTATCAAGAAACAGAGGCTGACAGCTATTTCAGTGTTAATGGTAAGGTTGAATATTATGAATTGGAATCTTATTCATTTGAAGTAGCAAACTCAATTTGGCTTCCAATTTATTATACCTATGGTTCCCCTTTTGTTATTGCTTTTCTTATTACGGCTTTCTTAATTTCTTACAAGGAGTATAACTATGACGGAAACATAATATCTGTTTATTCCGGTTGGTATCATCATACATTAAGAATAAATGGTGAGCTCTATGATGAACACAATACTTTATTCAACTACACGCCAATTATTTTATCAACAATATTTGGAGAAGACATAATAGAAGCAAAAATATCCCTAACAAATAGGATAGCAGTGAAAGTAAACAATAAATTGATAAATAAGATATAGAATTTGTATAAACAAAAAATTGGGCTTAAAAGTCCAATTTTTTTGTCTTGTTTTTGTGTTTTATAATAGGTCTTGGTCCTTTTGGGATAAGAAGTCTTCGTCTTGTTCATATGCTGATTGCAAGGCTTCCTTTGTTTCTTCTTCAGTCAAATTTATGGGTGCTTCTATGGCTCCGTCTGCAATGGATACTTCTTCTTCAACAACTTCTTCTGTGGTCAAGGGTTGCTCGCCATTTGGGGTAGTTTCTTCTGACTTTTCGTCAGCTTTGTTTTCATTTTCGTCAGAAATGCTTTTTTGGTCATTTTCGTCAGAAATGTTGTCATCTTTTTTAACGAGTTTTTCCTTATTCTTTTTATCTTTATCGCTGGCATTATCTTCAGATTCCAACTTTTCCTTACTGTCTGGAAGTTCCTCGTCTGGAATGATTTCTGTGCTACGATAAAGTGAATCATTGGCTTCTTGTTTTAGGACTTGGATTCGTTCTAGAAGTTCGTCATAGTCTGGCAAATCTTCAAGTGAGTTAAGATTAAATCTCTTTAAAAATTCGTCTGTTGTTCCGAACAAAAGTGGCTTGCCTATGGCGTCTTTTCTGCCAACAACTTCTACAAGTTTAAAGTTCATCAAAATTTGCATTGCATAGTCACTGCTTGCCCCGCCCCTTATTTGTTCAATTTCAAGGCGAGTGACGGGTTGTTTGTAGGCGACTATTGCCAAAGTTTCCATAGTAGCTTTGGTCAAAAGTTTTTCCCTAATTGGATTGAGAACAGTTGCAATATCCTCCGCCAAGTCTGGATTTGAGCAAAGTTGGGCATTGCCACGATATGTAATAAGGTTTATCCCAGTGCCTTCAAGTCGTGTTTTAAGTTTTTCAACTGCTTTTTCCACATCTTTTTTGTCAACTTCAAGTTTTTCTGCAATGTCTTTTAGGTCAACGCCGTTTCCAGAGATAAACAAAATCCCTTCCACAACATCAACAAGTTTATCTTTATCACACAGCATCTTCCTTCTGTGCCTCCTCGTTTTCTTTAAGTTCAATGTCTATATCGTCATATGTTCCCTGCTGACGAACACGAATTTCTTGCATTTTAAGTAATTCCAAAACTGCCAAAAACAGATTTATCATTTCACTTTTTGTGTAGTCTGCGCCAAAGAATTCTGAAAACTTCATATAATTTTTTCGGCAACTGTAAATCTATCTTTTTCAATCTTTTTTGGAATAACTTTTTCTTCTTCCTTCTTTATCCTTGTCATCATCTTTGCAAAAGCATCAAGAAGGCCTGACAAGGTCATATCGCCCAAGACATAACGATAATCGTTAACTTTTTCGTCTGGGGCTCTGTAAAATTTGTTAACATCTTCAAGAGGTCTAATTTTTTCCACCGCTTCGTGAAAAAGTTCATATTCCTTAAGTCGCCATTTAAGTAAAACTTCTGGGTCCTCTTCATCTGCAACTTCTTCTTCCTCTCGTGGAAGAAGTGACTTGGACTTAATTTCAATAAGGGTTGCTGCCACTTCAATGAAATCGCTTGCCTTGTCCATATCCAGTTCGTCAAGTCCTGCCATATATTCAAGATATTGCTCTGTTAGGTCGGCAAGTTTTACTTCGGAAATTTCAAGTTTAGTTTCCTTAATCATATGCCACAAAAGTTCAATAGGCCCATGGAAATTGTCAAGATTAAACTCTACACCTGTGTCAAATGATTCAAGTTGGTCGGTCAATTCTTTGTTCTTTTCTACCTTCATTGATATCACCTCACACCAAAATTAAGTTCCAAAACCACATAATTGGATAGCCAAGGTAACTTACAATCACATGAAACAAGTCTGTAAAATAAAACAACAC
>CAKVNA010000052.1 GCA_934776915.1 uncultured Clostridia bacterium | reverse complement strand
AACACAATAAGTCCCAAAAGAATAAGACTTCCATATTTGTGCATAAAGTTTACATATTTGTTGTTGTAACTTGTAAGACTTGCTATGGCATTAAATCCGTCAAGTGGATACACTGGGATAAGATTGAAAACCATAAATACAAGATTTGCTTGGAAAATATACAAAAACAAACAAAAGAAAATTTTCCAAACAACACTAAGCCCTGCTACTCGCAAAAATAGTATTGCTATTGGATAAGATAAAAACGCCAATATTAAATTTGATAAAATACCCGCTATGCTAACAAAAAAAGTATTTTTCTTTACATTTCTAAAATTAAAAGGATTGATTGGAACTGGTTTCGCCCAGCCAAAACCCAAAAACAAAAAACAAAGTAGCCCCGTCACATCAAAGTGTGAAAGAGGGTTGAGAGTAAGTCTGCCAG
Organism: uncultured Clostridia bacterium; assembly: GCA_934776915.1. Classification (GTDB taxonomy): domain Bacteria; phylum Bacillota; class Clostridia; order Christensenellales; family UBA1242; genus UBA7862. The sequence goes on along the minus strand of CAKVNA010000052.1, from coordinate 5,583 downwards.
CAAGTTTTGGGGTTGGGTCACCACATTTGACAGCACAAAAGGCATGAGCAAACTCATGCACACAAAGAGCAATTATAACTGCAAATGTATAAGTTAAAAAGACAATAACCTTGTCCGCAAATGGCAAGGATGTTTGCCTAAACAAAAGATCAGATAGCATAAATATTCCCCAAAAAAATATGATGACCAAATTAAGATCATCATATTATATATTATTTATGCATTTTTAGCAACAAATTTAGGGTGTGTTTTGTTCACAAAATCTTCCAATATTCAACAATTTTTTGAATGTCGTCTAGCATATTTGCTTTCTCTATGTTTTGAGTTAGCAAAAGTTCGCTTTCTGCCACAACAACGCCGTTTTTTGTGACATACACCATTCCGACCTTATCCCCCGCCAAAAGTGGAGCTGACACATTATTAAGTTTTGTTTCAACACTCACATCACCTGCATTATCTCTTTTTTTGCAAAGCACAACAAGGTCTTCGCTTGGTTTTGCCTTAGCCATTTTTACCTTTCCGCCCGCAACTTCAATATCTACTTCAAAACTATCGCAATCTACAACTTTTTTATTTTCAAAGTTTGCAAATCCATAATTTAATAGTTTTGATGTTTCAGAAAATCTTGCCTTACCATTTTCTGCCCCCAAAACAACGCCTACAAGCCTCATATTGCCACGCTTTGCAGTGGCGGATAGACAATAGCCTGCCTCGCTTGTAGAACCCGTTTTGCCACCGTCACAGCCCTCATAATATCTTATGAGTTTGTTTGTGTTCACAAGTTCACTTTCTCTGCCCTTTGGGTGAGATAATGTGTCCATCCAAATAGTGCTAAATTTGTGATAAATATCATGAGAGGACACCTCTCTTAAGAGAATTGCTGTGTCCTTTGCACATGAAAATTGATTTGGAGCAGGAAGTCCAGTGCAGTTGACATAGTTTGTGCCAGAAAGATTTAGTTCTTTTGCCCTAGCGTTCATCATGTTTACAAATTCTTCTTCGCTTCCAGCAATTTTTTCAGCAAGGGCAACACTTGCGTCATTTGCAGAACTTACAATAACAGATTTAAGCATATCCGCCACCGAATATTCACCATTTGTTTCAATAAACACCTGTGACCCGCCCATGCTTGAAGCGTTTTCCGAAGCGACCAAAGTATCTTCAAGGTTTAAGTTCCCCGCTTCAATTTCTCTGCACACAAGGTCAATGGTCATAAGTTTGACGATTGATGCAACGGGCAATTTTTGCTCAGCATTATTTTCAAGCAATGTTTCACCTGTGGCATAATCCATAAGATAATATGCTTTTACATTGAGGTTGCTGCCGTCTGATGCAACGGGCTGTGCCATAACAACACTTTTCCCCATCATAGAGCAAACAACAAACAAAAACAAAAAAGCAAGTGATATAATTTTTCTTTTCATAAATTATCTCCTTGCTCTTAGTGTTTGCAAAATTGCAAAAAATATTAAACATTGTAAATAAATCTTTCCAAAAGTTCAAGATAGTAACCTTTGGCAAGATTTCTATTGTAATCGATGTCCTCGTGTTTAAGTTTGCCAGCGGAATACAAAACGGCATAATTGGTGACAAGTCCAAGCATAATTACGGGAAGCGAGCAATAGTTTGCACAAATAACTTCATTTACAACATTAAAGCCTGCAAAATCTGCACCTATTTGTTTTGCAAATCTACTTTCGCTTAAAGTTTCAACAGAAGGCCCCGAAAACTCGGCTAAAACCCCTTCTTTCACTTTCATTTTAAGTTCTTTTCGTGCAGTAGAGGAAAGAGTCTTTATCATTTCCCTATCATAGCAACTGTCAAGGTCAACAAACAAACTGCCATATCTGTTGTAGTCGCAGCCGAAAAGAGCATTTCTGCCAGTTAGATTTATATGGTCGGTGGCAGTTACAATGTCGCCCACATGAATATGTTTATTGCTTGAGCCAACGCTGGCGGTGACGATAAGTCGCTTTGCACCCAGTTCTTTTAGGATAAAGATAAAGTTTGCAATGTCTTGACCTGTATAGCCATTGTTATAATGCAATCTTCCAACAGAAAATAATACTTTCTTGCCCGCAAATGTGCCATAGACAAATTTATTTTCAATTATGTCTGAACCCAAGACCTTCATATCGGGAATGTCTGCAAATCTAATTTCGCTTTTGTTTTCAATATGGTCTGCAAATTCCTCATAACTCACGCCAGAAATAATGGCAAGGTCGATATTATCTATGTTAAGTGTTGTTCTTAAAAACTTTACAGTTTTATCCACAAAATGTTCCATATAATCTCCTACTAAGAAAATAATAACACATTTTTGCAAAAAAAACTACTAAAACACAAATAAATTGCCAAGAATTAACAAAATGATAGTTTGAACCGCCACCGCCACCACACAAACAGCATAAAAACACAATGTTAGTTTTGCTTCTTCACCTCTTATTGCCGAGTTGCCAAACATACAAAATTGTTTGTTAAAATCACACATTCTAAACCCAAAAATCAAATACATAACAAGCCTAAACACGCATGGAACAAGCACTGCAAGAATGGCAAACAAAAGCCCCTTTACTACCCCCATAACACACACCAAAACAGCCACCGTCACTCCCAAGCGAAAACTTATATACAAGGACAAAAGAACAATCAAAAACTTGCCACATTTGAGATATGACATAAGGAAAATTAAAACAAAACATATTGCAACAAACAAACTTTCAAGCATCAAAAAACCAACAAGTGACATTTTGTGGAGAAAATAACTTCGGAGTGCAAAACATTGAATATGAGTTAAAAATATTTCACTTGACGATTTTGCAACACAAAAAATACCCGTCAAAACGCCAACAAAAATTATGCAACAGATTGACAGAATTAAGGTCTTATTAAGCCTAAAGAATAGTTTTACATTATCCCAAAAATAATACTTACTCACACAATATATTTATTATTGAAAGCAAATATTTACAACCACAATTAAGCCCTAAACCTAACAAGTGCTTTTGAGGCACAAAGGTCAGAAAATGTTTGGCAAGCATATCTAAAGAATTCTTTGTTTGAAGGAACATAATCAAAAGGAAAATTTGCCGTTTTTGACGCATATAAAATAGACTTTCTAATTCCGTTCTCAACCGCAGCATAAGATAGGCAAAACATATTCCCTAAGTGTGGATAGACATTTTTATATAAGTTTGCATAGTCCTCCCGACTATCCAAATAATACACCAATGCTTCCAGCATTAAGCTGAACCCGCTATGCCTATAAGACATTCCCCACGAGTAGAGTTTTTTGCCAATTATCTTTTTCCACGAGTGATTTTTCATGGACATTTTAGAAAGTCTTTCTTCTTCTATTCTTTTAAATTCACATTCCAGATTTTCAGTAAACTGCGAATCCCAAAATATCTTCGTTCGACAGTTCGTTTTGCAACTGGGTTCCACAATATAAAACACTTTTTCAATCATTCCCGCACGGAACAACTTATTCAGCATCAATTTGGGCAGGTCGCCAAAGTTGTAGGTCGCATCAATAATAACATAGCATGGCTGACACTTGGAACTAAAAACCATTTCTCCAAATGACTCCATTTTCTGCACACACATACCCGAAGGTGCCAGTGCATCACAGACCGCTTTGGATATTGAACTATCTCCTGTGGTGGAGTAAAAGTAAACTGGTAAGTTAGTCATTTTATCCCTCTTTTGACTATTTTTAAATAATTTTGTAAAATAATATTAAAAATATATCACATCAAAAACCTGCTGTCCAGCTTTTTTGACAAATATTTTAATAATTTTGAATATTTTTTAACATATTTTACAAATTTTTACAAGTTTTGACACCAATTTACAAATTACTGCCCTAACATCCAGTCTATATATACTCCAAAGCCCTTTGTTGGGTCACTTATAAACACATGAGTCACTGCCCCAACAAGTTTGCCGTTTTGAATTATAGGACTGCCCGACATTCCTTGCACAATTCCGCCCGTTCTTGCAATTAAATCTGGGTCTGCCACACGAATAACCATGCTTTTGTCGTTTGAATGATTTTGGAAATTTGTTTTAATAATTTCAATATCAAAACATTCAATCTTTGTGCCGTCAATGGAACAACGAATTTGAGCCTTGCCGGGTTTTACAGAAAGTCGCCCGCCAATTTCATACTCTTTTGCACTTTTAAGCAAGTCACTTCCGCTTGCCACTGTGCCAAAAACGCCATAGTTGTTGTTTTTCTCCACCACACCTTGTTCATTTTTGCCTTGCATAAAAAGTCCCTTTATCTCGCCCGGCGTGCCGCTTACACCTTTGTTCACGCCCAAAATGGAGCAGTTATACAACTTTCCCTCTCTCAAGTCAATCTGCTTTTTTGTGTCGCTGTCGCAAATAGGGTGACCCAATGCACCAAATCTGTTGCCGTCTGTTACATAAGTCAAAGTCCCAATGCCCGAGGCATCGTCCCTCGCCCAAATGCCCAGTTTGTAGTTTTCGTCCTTTATGTCATAGCAAGGCTTAACTCGAACATCCATAGTCTTGCTGTTTCTGACCAGTTTGACGGTCAAGTCCCTACCCTTATTCTTTTCCTTGTTTACAATTTTTGAAATGTTTGACACATTTTCCACTGTTTCATTTTCAATCTGCAAAATAGTGTCCCCAATTTTAATGTCACCCGTTTTGCAAATGTCCACTTCGCCTTCGGGTGTTGCAACGGGGCTGCTTCCCACCACAAGCACGCCATTAGTTTTTAAAACAAGCCCTACAGCAGAACCGCTTACAAGAACCTTGTTTTGTTCCAACAGATGCACCTTTTGCGTTTTTATTGGAATGAGGTTGAACAACCTAAACTCAATTTCATGCTCAAAATTTGCTTTTTTTGTGCCAGCGGAAACTTTTTCACCATTTTCACCCTTCGCCCCACTGCCAGCAAAAGCTGTGCTTAAGGTCTTATTTTTAACTCGTGCATAAACAAAAGGTCCAAACACACCGCCTTGCTCAATTTCCGAGAGCTCACTTGAAGTGACCATTCCACCCTCGCAGAAATTAGAGATTTTTGCAAACGGAATGTTAAACATAAAAACAGCCACGCAAAGAACAAGCACCGCAACGCAGCAAAAAACCAGGCAATTTTTCATTCCCCGCCTTTTACCATTTCCGTTTCTTCCCCTCTTGCCGCAGCTCTGCCCAAGTTCACAACCATCAACTTGCCCATCTTCCCCTACAACACTGTTCCCTTGAGCAACCCGCCCCCGCAAATTTTGATCGTATGCCATAATTCTAGTTTAAATTCCAAAACCAAAATTATACCCGCAACCAATATACAAAAAATGGAGAAAATGATGTAAAATAGCTTTATATTATGATTTTACTTGACAAATCTTCTAATTAAAACTAGACTTTTTGCATAAAATATGTTTAAAAGGTGAAGCGATGAGAAGATTTTGGGACAAGGTTCGGGTGTGGATGTTGTGCATAAATTACACGCTTGTTATGGGCTTGTTGTGCATTATAATTTATGGTGCGACCGCTCAAAGGACTTCTTCAAATGTAACAGTAACCTACAATCGCCCAACTTACACTGCC
>CAKVNA010000051.1 GCA_934776915.1 uncultured Clostridia bacterium | reverse complement strand
ATCTTAAAAATGGGGAGAAAAAGGACATTCACGAAAACAATACCCGCTATATGAAAAAGGCATACAACTGTGCAAAATATGTTGCAAGAAAATATAACTGGGATGTTGTGAACTGCGCTCCAAATGGTGAACTATTATCCATTGATGAAATTCATGAAAAAGTTTTAAACTCCGTTACACAAACTCAAGATTTGGCACAAGAACTTGACCTATACTATAGAAGTATCCAACCAGAATTTTGCTTTTAAAATAAAAGACTTATCCACATTTTTTCATATATAGTGGATAAGTTTTTTAATACTTTTTAGATAATAAACACTCAGATTTCCCGCTAAAAACTCCCCCTAAAAAGCAGCCAAAGTAGAAGCCAAATATATGGTGGGTTGCTTTGCCAGATATTATCTGTAAAAATTGTAAAAGATATTTGAAGAAAAGTCAAGAAAAATAAATACTTTTCTTTTTTCTTTCTTCTTTCTTATTTTAATTCTTGCACTTCTTCGTCTATTAGGCAGCAGTCAATTTCTCTGACGGTGGTGGCAAGTTGTTCGGCGTAGAAGTTTGCAAGGTTTTCTTCTTCGCACTCCACCATAACTCTTACTTTTGGTTCGGTTCCACTTGGGCGGACTAAAATTCTTCCCATGTCAGCGAGTGTTTCTGTTAGATATTCAATTTGCATTTTTAAGTTTTCGTTTTGCATAACTTTTTCTTTATCTCGCACAAGGCAATCTATATTTCGTTGTGGATAAAGTTTTACTTGTGAAAGTTCGCTAAGTTTTTTGTGTTCTTTTTTCATCATTTCACAAAGTTTTATAGCCGTCAAAATTCCGTCACCTGTTGAGGCTAAATCTCTAAAAATAATGTGCCCCACTTTTTCTCCACCAAAGTTAAGCCCGTTCTTTTCAATCATTTCTATTACATATTTGTCACCAATGTCCGAACGCAAAAGGTCTATGCCAAGTGACTTTAATTCTTCCTCAAGCCCTTTGTTTGTTTGCTTTGTTCCGACCAATGTGTCGTATATCAATTTGCCCTCAGATTTCAGATATTTTGCAAGCATATATATCATCATATCCCCGTCTATTACATTACCCTTTTCGTCACATGCGATTATTCGGTCGGCGTCACCGTCAAGAGCAATGCCCATATCCGCCCCCGACCTAACGGTCGCCTCGCACATACTTTCTGGGTGCAACGCTCCGCAGCCGACATTTATACTTTTCCCTTCTGGCATACAATGAATTTCCACCACTTCCGCTCCAAGCCTACGAAGGACATTTGGAGCGATTTTATACCCCGCCCCGTTGCTTGCGTCAACAACAATTTTCATACCTCGAAACCTTGTATCCGAACACTTTACAAGATAGTCCTCATATTTTTTCACCAAGTCTTCGCTTTGCAAAAATCGCCCAACACTAAACCCGTCAAGTTTCACATAATTATAAAATTTGCTCTCAAGTTTTTCCTCTTGCTCGTCAGAAAGTTTTATGCCGTTGTAGTCAAAAATTTTAATTCCGTTATAATTTGGTGGGTTGTGTGAAGCACTTACAACCACCCCAAAATCTGCCCGCAGTTTTTTAGTCAGAAAAGATATGCCGGGCGTGGTGCAAACACCAACATCGACAATTTTTGCCCCCGCTTCCATTGCTCCAAGTGAAAATGCAGATGTGATAAGATTTCTTGTTGTCCTTGTATCCCCGCCCAAGACAATTCTTGCCCCAAGTTTGCTTGCTCCCACAGCATTGCCACATCGTCTTGCAATGTCAACAGTCAAAAAATCATCAAAAGCACCTCTTATGCCGTCCGTTCCAAAATATTTCCGCATACCTCCGCCTTTCAGGTTCTAAGTTCAGTCCTAGCGGCAAGTTGCATTTTCGTTCAAAAACAATATCTCTCAACAAAAAACAAACTTCCTGCAACAGAAACTGACTTAAGACTTATTTTGTTAGAGTATTTTATGAAATTTTTGTGTAAAGGTTTAAGAAAATTATATATTAAAAACAAAATTTTATTTAAATAGTTTACACGCAAAATTTTTTCTAGTATAATATTTGTATGGAAAAGTTATATAAAAAACAAAAAACAGTGTTCTTTTTTGCTCTATTTTTGAGCATTGCCTTTGTTGCAAGCATTCCAGCAATAATTTTTGGAGCGACCAAAGGTATGACATTTTTAATGGTTATTGGCATAATTTTTGCAGTGCTAGGTTTTTATGGCACTCCAATTCTTTGGGTGCAATATGGCTCTTTAAATCAGGCAAAAAGAATTGTTTATGCCGTTGATGAAGAAAAAATATATTCCGTTGAAGAAATTGCAAGCCAACTTCAACTTTCCGTTGGCGAAGTGAAATCTCAACTGATAACGGCAATAAACAAAAACTATATTGAAGGACTGTTGTTTGACGGCGAAAAACTAACGGCTAACAAGAATAAGGCGGCTATTAAAATGCTCACTCGTTGCGAAAATTGTGGTGCGCCACTTAAGAAAACGCAAGACGGCAAATATTGCCCATATTGCCATTCATTGTTTGAAAAATAAAAACTATTTAGAAAAGTGAAGTTTTTTAGAAAAATAAAACACTATTAAAATTAAAAACCGATTGATTTTCAATCGGTTTTTATTATGTATTTTTGTTATAAAATTTGCCTAGTTCATTCTGAGAATTATATATTCTGTAAAACTAAATTATTATTCCACAAAACACCTATACTCTATTATATTAGAGCATTTTTGTTCCAAATTTAAGTGCTTTTATGCTCTTGCAAAGACTGAACTGTTTTGTGAAAGATAAGTTGAAAGGTCGTTTAGAGTTTGAAAAGATGAGAGTTCATAATCTGGAATATTGCACTCAAAGGTGTCTTCCAATGTGCAGATAAGTGACATCAACCCAAAAGAGTCGATGCCAATGTCGCCAACAAGACTTGTGTTTTCGTTCAAGTTGTCTGCTGGCACGCCAACATATTCACTAATAATTTGTTTAAGTTCGTTCATTTTTTTATCTCCTTTGTTAAATTATAAGTCCACCAGTTTTCTTGTGTCTTGCAAGAGCTGGTTTACGCATAATTTTCTTTGAAGCATTGCGTTCAAAGTCTTCGTCCAAGACATCAACATAAGATATTCTCTTGTATGGTGCAAGCAACTGGTTAAGTTTTCTGAAATCTGCGATTATTTCATCATCTGTTTTCTTTTCGTCACCCATAAAAATTACTGCACAAATAAGTCGCTTTTTCTCGCCTTTAATTTCACAATCTTCTTCAAAGACCATTGTATCTTTTACATATCTAATGTTTGTGACAATGGCTTGTTCAAGTTCTTCTGGATAGACATTTTTGCCGCTATCAAGGACAATAAGATTTTTCTTTCTGCCTGCCAAAAAGAGTTCACCTTTTTCGTTTTGTCTTGCAAGGTCGCCAGTGTGGAAAAAGCCTTCTTCGTCAAACACTTGCTTTGTTGCTTCTTCGTCTTTATAGTAGCCCTTTGAAACGCTTGGGCCTTTTACGCAAAGTTCGCCAATTCCCTCTTCGTCTGGTTCAAAAATTTTGACTTCAAGTCTTGGGCAAACTTTTCCGATTGAAGCACAGTCGCCCAAGGTGTCTGCATTCATAGAAACAAGTGGACCACATTCTGTAATGCCAAAGCCGTTTATTATATACACGCCGAGGTCCCTCATGCCCGAAACAACTTCTGGGTCAAGTGGTGCTCCGCCGCAGACAATTTGTTGCAAGTTGCCACCAAATGGAGCAAACAAATCTTTAAACAACTTGTGCGTCACATCAATGCCAAGTTTGTTAAGCATTTTGCAAAGTTTAATTCCCTTTTTAAGTTTTTCTTCTTTGCCTTGCTTTTTTGCTTCTTGCCAAATAGTTTTATAAAAAGCATTTGCAATCATTGGAACAACTGTTATGATATATGGCTTAAAGACTTTCATGTTTAGCATCATATCCTTCATGCTGCCGTTTATGTATGTAAGTCTGCCCGCTGCAACACGAGGCATAATGTGTGTATAAATTTCTGTTGCGTGATGCATTGGAAGAATGGACATTGAAGTGTTGTTCTTCTTTGACCCACGAATAACATCAAGACAGTTGGACATATTTGTTGCAAGATTTCTGCCAGTGAGCATAACTGCTTTGTTTGCCCCTGTTGTGCCAGAAGTGAAAATAATTTCCGCAACTGCGTCAAGGTCTGGTTGCATTGCTCTATATTTCCCTACATTTTCCTTTTTCTTGCCCAATTTTTGAATTTCATCAAAGGTTTTGAGGTCGTCAACCTTTTTGTCGATTGTGATTATTGTTTTAATTCCCTTACATTTTTCTGCAACTGCTTTGATTTTTGGAACAAGATATGCTGAGCAAATAACTGCATCTGCTTCACACTTTTTGAGCAATGTTTCAAGCAATTCTTCTTTTGCGTCTTTATCTATTGGGCTTATAACTCCCGCTCCGCCAACAATCGTCACATCTGTTACAAAATATTTATAAGAATTTTCTGCAAGAAGTGCAATGTGTTTGCCTTGAAGCCCCATTGCGATAAGTCCATCGCCAAAACTTTCAACATCTTCAAGAAGCCCTTGTGCTGTGTGATAGACAATTTTTCTATGGCTATCTAGTTCTGCCAAAACTTGTGTGTCTGGTGCAAGTCTTGCAATTCTTTCAAAAACTTCTTTTGTGCTTTTGTAGTCGCCTTCTTTCAAAAAGGTTTTCTTCAGCATTTCTGTTTCTTTGTAATATTTCATTTATTTTCTCCTTCTACATTTATCTCTTTCAAATATGGGTCAGATGTCCCAAGCATAATATCAACAATCTTTTCAAATGCGGCGTGAAATCTGTCAATATCCTCTCCGCACACAAGTTTTTTCTGTGCGTCATAGATAAATTGCATTTCGTGAGTGTTCACATCAAACAGCACTGCATAATAACATGGAAGTGCGCATTTGTTGTTGCTATAAATTTGAAATGACACGCCTTTTGGTTTCATAATTGGAACAAAAGAAAATGTTAGTGCATAATATGTGCGAAGATTTGAACATTTCCAAATTTTATGTGTCAACATTTGGAAGGCAAAATCTGAAAAGCCAAGGTGTCTATAAAACAACATTTGATTTTTGCAAAATGTTTCAAGACTTTCGGACAATCTTGCCTCTGGGTCCATTGTTACATAACAGCCAAGGCTTTGAGTTTTTGTTCCCGACACACTTCTTTCAAGTGCAGTGCCACGACAGTTTGAAAGTTCAAGTTGAAGTTGATTTTTAATGTTGTTGTTAAGTTTTGATTGAGTAAGCGACACCGCATAGAACAAGAAGTTTGCTGGGGTAATTTTGTGTTCAACGCAATAATCTATAATCTTGGAAGATTTCTTTATGTCCATAGGTTTCATATAACTTTCTGTTTGATTGTTAATAAGAAACATTTTCATAGAACGCTTGTTAAAATTCTTTTTTGCTATTTTGCTATGCAATCCATGAACGCCAGCATAATATGGTTCTTCTCTTGCCCTCATATACTCGTTGAAAAAGTCAAAATTTCTTTGTTTAATTTTTTCGTTGTGTTTAACTTGCAAATCTTTTTTTATAACGTCTTCAAATTTTGGAAGTGGTTTTGGAAGCGGTTTGTTATTTTTCAAAGAGTCATAAATTTCAAAGAGGTCTTTGTAAAAAATATTAAGTCCATATAGGTCGGCAATTAGGTGACAAATTTTTACAAAAATCATGAATTTGTTGTCATAGGTTTTGCAAAGATAAAATTCCACCACCTTGCCATGCTTATATCCAATTGCCTTTTTCTTTCTGTCTGCAACAAATCTGTCTTGCTCCTCTTTTGTTGCAAATTCGATGTATGGAATGGCTGGGCAAGTTGCCTCGTCATCAAAATATTGCATAAGTTTTCGTTTCTTTACAAACTTAATGTGCATGCTGTCATTTCGCATGAAGGCAAGAGATATTGCTTGTCGCATAAGGTCAATGTCCAACATTTCATCACTTGTTGCAGATGACAAGATGTTTATAACCCGCTTGTCCAGCGAAAACATAAGTTGCATTTTCACCACCTCTTGCGA
>CAKVNA010000050.1 GCA_934776915.1 uncultured Clostridia bacterium | reverse complement strand
CTATTACACGGTCACTTTTGACCCAGCGGGGGGGGGGGGTATCTCCCAGCTCAAAACAGGTCAAATTAGGTGATAATTACGGCGAGTTGCCTACTCCAACTCGTGACGGATACATATTCTGCGGTTGGCGAAATGCAATGAACGAATATGTCACCGCCAACACCCAATATATAATAATCGGCAACGAAAAATTGACCGCTCATTGGCGACTTCCAATAAGTTATTTGTCCAGCGACTGGAAGAGCAGAATTCAAGGTTCAGCTGCGGATACATATGGCTTTGAAACAGTGACATTCACATACAGTCTTTCTGCTGTCACTTCGTCATTAACCAACAAAATCTCTGTTGGAACAAACAGCGAAACAGTAACAACAGCCTTCAACTCAGACAATTTTTTTGATGTTGAAGCATATTTTGACGACAATAAAAAAACTATTGTAATTTATTCTCCATACACTATCTACGCTCCCGCAAATTGCGAGAAACTATTTTATAATTTAAAAAGCCTGACTTCTGTTATAACGGGCAACCTTAATACCTCAAAGGCTACAACAATGAATAATATGTTTGCCGATTGTTCAGTCTTAGCCTCCCTTGATGTAAGCAAGTTTGACACAAGCAATGTAACAAATATGGCTCATATGTTTTTCGGCTGTGCGGAACTTACTTCTCTTGCAGTCAACAACTTTAACACAAGCAAGGTCACCACTATGGAATACATGTTCAAAGGCTGCACCAAACTTGTAACCGCCAACATCAGCAGTTTTAACATTTCAAAATGCACGAGTTTTTCCAGTATGTTCCAAAGCTGCAAAGCCTACACAACAGCTGTCCTACCCTCAGGCATCGTTACAACAGGGCAATATATGTATGGTGATTGTTCCGCACTCACAAGCGTGACATTGCCAACTTCTTGCACCACACTTGATATTGGAACTTTCAAAAATACAGACGCGCTCAAAACAATAGACTTCAAAAATGTCAAGACAATAAATACAGACGCGTTCTATTCCGGCGGGTTGACGGGGGCATTGACTTGTCCCGCAAGCAACATTGGCTATGACGCTTTTGGATACAACTATCTAACCTCAGTCAAATTCACCCACACGGGAACAATTACTTTGGGTCAAACTGCCTTTCGCAACAATTCATCACTCACCACGGTTGACTTCTTAGCCCAAGGCGCCAACTTCAAGTCCAACTCCTTCAGCACCGCCGGCAGTGGCGTCTGGAGTGGCTGCAACCTTCAATATGTCAAAGTCACCCAAGGCAATTTTGGCACACAACTTATGGCGGAAACGCAGATTCTATCACTATCTGATACTGAAACAACAAGTTCGTATGTTTATCTTTATGTGCCGGGATATGTTACTTTTAACTGTACTGTTGGTTGTTGGGGGTGGTCATGGACAGCAAAGTCAATTCTTACATTAAAAAATGCAGGTGGAAGTACTAAGAATAAAGTTGACCATTCTGTTAAATGTGGAATGTTTGCAGGGAATACAACAAAATCTTCTACAGCCACAGAACAGGGTTCAGATTATCCCGCAAAATATGGTTCTCTTGGGGCTTGTGTATATAACTCTTGCACCAAAGGCTCTTCTTTAATTAAAGCCACCATTTATGGAATTGGATCGTTAAGCAGCACTGAGTGGAACAAAATTGTATCTTCGGGTTACAACTTCCGCTGCAATGCCCAAACTTACAGACCAAGTGCCCATGCCACAATCGCCAGCAACATAAATGCCTATTGCTACCCAAACTATCTTGATTATTGGGTGTGTCAATACTGAAGTCAAGCCTTGTCCATTATTCGGGTTGCTATTCGCAACCATGCAACTTATGGACAGGCTTTCCTTTTCCCCAAAAGTTTCGCTATGCTGCTACTTTCGGGGCCCCCAGATTTGAAATTAAAAAAGAAGAAATAAAATGGAGGCGATTATCAAGAATATTTGGACTAAGGGCTGGACAGGTTTGACTTCATTTTAAAGGTGTGGTATAATAAAAATATGGATGATAGTAGTTATGTTTTAACATTATATTCAAAGTATATGGAGCAATGCTTGACAAAATTTATGACAAGCGACAACAAAACTTTTGTGCAAGCGGCACAAGAGGTTCTTGACAATACAATATCTTCAAGGAATGTTGATGCTTTTATTGCAGATATTTTTCCTGTTGCTATTTCGTGCTTTACAAAAATGGCTCTTGTGTATCAATCAGAAATTTTTAAAAGTTTGAAACTTGATGAAGCGCTGCCTGATAGAAAAGAGGAGTTGAAGGAAATCAAAAAGAAAGTCAATTTGCAAAATAAAACAATAGGCTATTCTCAACTTTATAAGATGATTCGTGAGGCGATGGTTCACACTGATACTGACCACCCTAATTTTCAATTTGTAAGACCCGGGGAATTTAGTTTGAAATTAAAACCAAAAGGACAGCCTGAAATTCAATTATTTCTTTCTGATGAAGAAATGAGAACAATTATTTCTGTATTTAACTTTAATCTTGGCGGTTATATGTATAACTTCACCGAAAGACCAGACCTTCAAAAAGCTGTGGACAGAAAGTCTTTGAATGAAAGAAATTTAAACGAATATTTAAAACTTGAGTGGAATGGAAAACCTGTCAAACTTGATATACATCAGAAGGAGGCTTTCTTAAACTATTTTTATTCAAATAATGAAACCCTAAATTATGTATATTCCACTGGTGCGGCAAACTCAGCATTTTTCATGTCAAGAATTCCTTTTCAAGCGAATGAATACAACAACTTTATTGCATGTTTGAGGGCGGGGGTATATCTTAGATGCTTGAAAGAAAATGTAAATATGACTTTTTTGCAATTTGAGCAGTATTTTTACGACTTTCTCAAGATAAATAAAGTTCCTATGCAAGAGGGCGTGATTGTTGACCCCTATGTAGATGTGGTTTATAATCTTCTTATTTCAACCTTTGGCAACATGGCAACTACTGTTAGCAAAGATGACTTTTGTGACATTTTAAAAAGAGGCGGATGCAAAATGGACGAAAGTGCTGCAAATCACATTAGAAATTCTATCGCGCATGGAAGATTTTTTATAAACCACAAAGATGATGCGACTGTTGAATTTTACGACGGCAGAAACGCAGATGACTTAACTCACATTGTATCTTTCCCAATAAGAAAGTTAAATAAAGTTTTGGTAAAACAAATTATGGCATATGATGCACAATTAAATGATGAAGAACCAGAACCAGCAAGATAGTTGAAAAATTTTTTTCCAACTATCTTTGTTTTTTACTTGACAGTTGAATGAATATTCAATTATAATAGCGGTGTAATGGTTGAACAAATATTCAATCGTTGCGTATAATGTTGTGCAAATGGGCAAAATAGTGATGAAAGTTGAAAATAAATTTAAGAAGTTTTTTTGAAAGAAGGTTTGTCTTTTGCATGTCTTAAAGGAGAAAAATGACACAAAATAGAATGGAATGTGATTGTTCGTGTATTCACATTGAAAAAGTTGATGTGGCAAAAAGTCATTTGTTAGATGATGACAGACTTATTTTTATGGCAGATTTTTATAAGGCAATGAGTGACAGCACAAGGCTTAAAATAATAAATCTTTTGGTGGAAAATGAACTTTGCGTGTGCGACATATCTTACATTTTGAATATGACGAAGTCGGCAATCTCTCATCAACTCAAAAACTTGCGTGAACTCAATTTGATTAAAAGCAGAAAACAGGGCAAGGAAGTTTGGTATAGTTTGGCAGATGAGCATGTGAAAGTGTTGTTTGATGTTTGTTTGGAACACACTCAAGAGGAGTTTGAGGGGAAGAAGGACTAAAAATGAAATATCTTTTGAAAATTGATAACCTAGATTGTCCAAATTGTGCTAGGACACTTGAAGGTCAATATGCAAAGTGCAAAAATATTCAGTCTGCCAAAATTGATTTTTTGAAATCGGAATTGGTCATTGAAAGTGATAACTTTAATCTTGGTTTTAAGCAAATAGAAAAGATTACAAAAAAGATTGAGCCCGACATTGTGTTGACATTATTGAACAAGGAAAACACAGCTTGTGCAGAAAATGTGGATAAGTCGCTTGACGATTGTTGCAAAATAGAGAACAAAATGTCAAATAATGTTGCAAATGGCACATTTATTCTTGATTTATGTTTTCTTATTGCAGGACTGATGATTGGTGGGTTGTGTATTATTGCAAGTATTCCTACATGGCTACATTGGGTTTTGCTTGTGTCGTCAGTTTTGCTTCTTGGGTATAAAACATATGTAAAAGCAATCAGACTTCTTGTTCGTGGTGTGGTCAATGAAAATTTGCTTCTTACAATATCTGTTATTGGTGCTGTTGCCATTGGTAAGGACATGGAAGCGATTATGGTTATTGGGCTTTATTCCATTGGCAAAATTTTGGAAAATATGGCAGTTTCAAAATCACGCAAATCTATTGAAAAAATGACAAATTTCAAGCCAGAATATGCAAACCTTTTGACAACTGATGGGGAAAAATGTGTGAATCCTAATGAAGTTGAGGTGGGGCAGTTGGTTATTGTTCGTCCAGGTGAATGTGTTCCGCTTGATGGTGTGATAATTGAGGGTAGTTGCAGTCTTAACACTCAAAGTTTGACGGGAGAAAGTCTGCCTGTTCAGGTGAAAGAAAAAGATAAAATTTTGTCTGGGAGTATTGTTCTTGACGGTGTTTTGAAAATTAAAGTCACTTCGCCTTATAAGGACAGCACAGTTTGCAAAATTTTAAATCTAATAGAAAACAATCAGAGCAAAAAGTCAAAAACAGAAACTTTTATTTCAAAGATGACAAAGTATTATACTTTGGGTGTAATTGCACTTTCAATATTGACATTTGGCATTGTGTTTTTGGTGTCAAATGACTTTAACACAGCGCTTTATCGTGGCCTTATATTTCTTGTTATTTCCTGTCCATGTGCCTTTGCAATTTCTGTTCCGCTTTCGTATTTTTCGGGAATTGGAAACGCAAGTAGCAGAGGAATTTTGATAAAAGGCTCAACATATCTTGACCTTTGTGCAAAGTTAAACAAAATTGCTTTTGACAAAACTGGAACTCTTACAACGGGCAAGTTTGAAGTAAAGAAAATTGACCTTTTTGGTGATATAGACGAGGAGCAAGCACTCTTTCTTGCAAGCATTGGCGAACAATATTCCTTGCATCCACTTGCCAAAGCAATTTGTGACAAAACAAAAGGCAAACTTCCAAAGGGCGAAAACATAAAGGAAGTTGCGGGCGAAGGTGTGTATTTTGAACACAATGAGAAAAAGTATTTTGTGGGCAGGCGGGGCAAAGGTCTTTCGGACACAAGTGTGGAACTTTATGAAGGTGAAAGATTGCTTGCGGTGTTCCATTTGCAAGACAGTATAAAGCCTCAAAGTAAGGCGGAAATTGAAGAACTAAACAGCATGGGGGTTGAAACAGTTTTGCTCTCTGGCGACAAAAAGCAAACGGTGAAAACTCTTGCAACAAATCTTGGGATAAACCACTATGAAAGCGAACTTTTGCCACAAGAAAAATCACTTTGGCTTGAAAATGCAAAGAAAGACGGAAAACAAATCATTGGCTTTGTTGGTGACGGACTTAATGACGCACCTTCACTCACACTTTCTGATGTTGGCTTCTGTATGGGGCTAAATGGCAACCCCGCAAGCGTTGAGGCAAGTGATATAGTCCTTACAGACGACAATCCAAACAAAATTTCTCTTGCTATAAAAATAAGTAAATTTACTCACAAAATTGTTTGGCAAAATATAATTTTTTCCGCTGGCGTAAAGATTTTGTTTCTAGCTCTAGGGGCATTTGGAGTTACGGGTATGCTCAGTGCAGTTATTGCTGATGTCGGCGTGACAGTTGTTGCCATTTTAAACAGTCTTCGAGCGTTGAACTATAAAGGATAAAAAAAAGAGGTGTCAATTTGACATCTCTTTTTCATTGACTTAATCAATGCTTATTCTTCTTCAATTTCAATCACATCTTGCATGCTTTTTTCGAATTGTTTGCGGGCGGAGCGAATTTTGTTGCTGAATGTGAGGGTAAGAGCAAATCTTTTGACGCCTTCAATGAGAAGCGACACACCAGCGAAAATCATAACTGTGTCGAATGTTGAGAACATAACGAC
>CAKVNA010000049.1 GCA_934776915.1 uncultured Clostridia bacterium | reverse complement strand
AAATCTGTTTGAAAATATGTCGTCAAACTCCAAGCAATTTAATGACTTTTTGCTAAAGGCCATTGGCGAATATAACAATGTCGTATCAAACTATCTTGCAAACCTTGCGCAAAATCAAAATCAACAACTAAGTCAGGTGGAAAAAAGACTTAATGATATTCTAAAAGACAATGACCAAAAATTAAATAGAATTTCGGACATAATTTCTCAAAATCTTAACACCCTTCAGGAACGCAATGAAGCAAAACTTGAACAAATGCGACAAACAGTTGACGAAAAATTATCTTCTACTCTTGAAAAAAGACTTGGCGAGTCGGTGAAGATTATCACTCAAGGGTTGGACACTGTTTCAAAAGGCATTGGCGAAATGCAAAGCCTTGCAACTGGGGTTGGTGACTTAAAGAGAGTTCTTACAAATGTTAAGACTCGTGGTGGCTGGGGCGAAGTGCAACTTTCCAGCCTTCTTGAACAGATATTTTCAAAAGCACAATATAAAGAGCAAGTTCAAATTAAAAAGAATTCGTCAGAACGAGTGGACTTTGCTGTTGTTCTCCCTGGCAAAGATGATGGTGAATTGTTGCTTCCTATTGATGCAAAATTTCCAATGGAAGACTATTCCAGACTTTGCAGTGCAAGTGAACAAAACAACTTGCAAGAAGTGGAAATTCAATCAAGAAATCTTGAACAACGCATAAAAGATGAAGCGAAATCTATTGCAGAAAAATACATCTGTCCACCACAAACAACCGACTTTGCAGTTATGTATTTGCCAGTTGAGGGGTTGTATGCTGAAGTTATAAGAAAGCCTGCTCTTTGCGAAACACTGCAGCACAAATACAAAGTGATGGTCTGCGGTCCAACCACCCTCACTGCCCTTCTAAACAGTCTTCAAATGGGCTTTAAAACGCTTGCCATTGAAAAGCGAAGCAGTGAAATTTGGAACACTCTTAGTGTATTTAAAATGGAATTTTCAAAGTTTGTTGACTTGCTTTCCAAAACTCAAAAGAAGATTGACGAAGCGTCTGACACACTTGAATTTGCAACCAAAAAGACAAGGACAATTCAAAAGAAACTTAAGGACGTTGCAGACATCGAACAGACTTCCATTGAAACAACGACTGACGACCTTTTGGACTTTTAAACATTTCATAACGAAACTTGCAGTGCTAGCCACTGCATTTTTTATTAAGAAAGTTAGTGGATAAAAACTTGTTAAAAACTCATACTAATTGTATGAAAAAGAATAATATTGAAGAAACAGATAAAAAGATAAAAAAGCCATGGATAAGTTTGAAAGGCATATTACTTGCGTTTGTGCTGTCATTTGTCATTCCATTTATGTGTGTGTTCTGTTTTAATAACTTTTTGTTTGACGAAGACAAACTTGAAAGTGGATATTCTGTGTGCGGAGTTGACTTGTCGGGGCTGACAACAGACGAAGCAGGAGAAAAATTAAAAACCCTTCTCACTGCGGACAAAAACTTTGTTTTAACTTTGACACATGGCAAACGCAAGTGGCAATTTAGGGGGGAAGATTTTGAAGTTCACTCAAACATTTTTCCACTTGTGGCACAACTTGAAAATTTGCGTGGTGGCTCTGTTCGGGAAAAATCTAAAATTTTGAAGAAGATAAAGTCCATGGGTTTTGACAATTCTGTGGCTATAAATTATGTTCTTCTTGACATGGACAAAAAGATTGACAATATATCTCATGAGATAGAAAGCCCAGCAGTAGATGCCATGGCAAGTTACAACAAAACAAAGAAGAAGTTTGACTTGTCAAACGAAAAGTCTGGCAAAATGGTGGATAGGAAGAAACTTTATGACGACATTTCCCTTCGTCTTCAAAACTTGGACAACACAGAAATCAAGATTTCGCTTGTTGATGTGCCAGCAAAAATAACCTATGAAGACGTGCAAAAAAGTCTTAAAAAACAAAGCCATTTTGAAACAAATTATGCAACCTCAAACTATGCACGAAAGAACAATATTGCAAAAGCAGTGGATAGCCTTTGTGGAACAAAAATTTTGCCGGGAGAAACATTTTCTTTTAATGATACAATTGGAAAACGGACAACCTCTACAGGATACAAGGAAGCAAATATCATAAAGGACGGAGCGTTTGTCAAAGGGGTCGGTGGTGGAGTTTGTCAAGTTTCAAGCACACTTTACAACGCTCTTTTACTTGCAAATATCAATGTTACTGAAGCCCACAAACATTCCCTTCCCGTAAGTTATGTTAGTGCAGGGCTTGATGCCATGGTGTCGTGGGGGTCAGCAGATTTGAAGTTTGTGAACACAACGGAAAGCCCAATTTACATTGTTGGGTCGGCAGACGGCAACAAGATTGTTTTTGAAATTTATGGCGACACCAATCCAGAAAATTTGACTATCAAAACAAAAAGCCAAAT
The DNA here is from genome assembly GCA_934776915.1 of uncultured Clostridia bacterium. Lineage (GTDB taxonomy): Bacteria > Bacillota > Clostridia > Christensenellales > UBA1242 > UBA7862. Next base: position 3,758 of record CAKVNA010000049.1, on the reverse strand, counting down.
AATAAAATCAATCTCGCCACAAGCGGACAAAATAATTCCAGATGTTGACGGCAAATATGCCGACAAAATTATGTTTAAAGGTGAATATTTGCGAATAAAAAGGCCAAAAGACGGATATGAGGCAGTAAGTTCCATTGAATATTACAAAGACGGCAAATTGCAACGCACAAAACAACTTCGCCATGCCACCTATGATGCTCAACGAGGAGTTTTGGTGGAAGGGTGCGACAAACTTCCAGACGGCATGACCTTGCCAAAACAAAATGTGCAATAAGATTATATCACCCATTTTGTAACATAGAAGAAACACTATAAATATAAGAATAAGCATGAAAAAAGACTATCTTTATGATAGCCTTTTTTTGTCCATATATTTAGTCAGAGATAATAAGTTTTCCGTCTGCGTCAAACAAGAATGGAAGATTAAGCACACATTCAGTTTTATAAGTGTTTGTTTCTTTATCATAACAATTTGAGAAGAGAATGTTTGCACCTTCAAGTCTTGAGTTTAGCTCTTCAAAGGCATAACTTTCAAATCTATCTTCCGCCTCGTAATAATATTTTTGAGTGGTTTTGGCGATTAGTTTTTCAACATAACTGCAAACTGTTTCGCCGTTTTCTTCAGTGTAATTCTTTGACTTTCTAACTTCAAGTGAATACACGCAAAGGATTTCATTTAGCATTATCCCAACATTTTGTGGATTGTAGTTGTTGCATTTTTGAAGAGTTGAAAAGTTGATATAATAATTGCCATTAGTGTCCTTTTTGAACTCATACATATTATCTGAACAACCTTTCTCTATTGCCGAATCCGAAAGCCCAGACGAGAACTCTGTGACAGCAACATTTTCCCTATACACTGAGTCTTGTCTTTCATATTGCTTTGTGCTTTCGTTTAGTTTGATGCGGTCATTAAAACTGACTTCGTCGCCCACTTGATAAGGTGTTTTGTAGTCACCAAATTCAGATGTGTCTTTAACAAAATTTTCATTCACACCCAATGCAAGAACAGATGTCTGTCTGCCAAAGTCGCCAAGTCCTTGAATTTTATCCAATTCTTCCGCTGTGAAATTGAAAGTGAATTTTATGTCGTCAACATATTTAAGATATAGGTTATAAATTCTTCCGTTATAACCGTCATCATCATAATTTGTTCCGCTAATAGTTTTGTCTGATGTGGTGAAGATTGCATTTGTATAATTTTTGTCTGTGTAATATCCTTCAAAAATTTGACCGTTATATGTGTAATAGATTTCGGACAAATTGGTGCCTTCAGCGAAATCAGCAGACTTCCAACCATCTCTTGTCATGGTATCTTTGCTAGTTTTGGCGTAGCCTTCCAAAAGCATTCCTTTAGATTCATGTTTTCCATTTTGAACGGTGCCAACTTCAATGTAGTGTTGCAATGAAAGTGGCAAACCAATTGTTGAAAGACTAATTTTGTCTGTGCCATAAACTATTCCACGCCAAGAAGTGTTCATGTGGTCAATATAAATTACTTTTTCTTCGTCCCCACGATGCAAGTGCAGTTCATTTCTCAAAATTACTTCTGTGCTGAAATAAGCATAGACGGTTGAAGGATAGTCCCCTTCCTCAGTCCTTTTGCTGATATTTGGACTATTTTTTTCATATTCCAACATTGCGTCATATTTTTCACGCAAATTTTTTACTACGCTTCTTTCATATTCCAGTTGTCCTTTATCTTTTACAATAGTTCCTAGACTGCTCCATCCAGTCCCCCAAGAAAGGTCTTTGAATTTTTGCACACGAAGATGCAAATTGGCATCACCCGAAACTTCTTCCCACTTGCCGATTGAATAAAGATATAGGGAATCAAACATTGTTTCAGGTTCTTCTTTATTTAGGTTATATTCCCATTGTTCAAGGTCAACAACTTCATAGACATCACTCACCAACCATTGTTGTTCACAATCTCCATTCTGTTCTGGGTCAAGGTTTGGATTGTAGCCATAATGATACATTGAGATTTTAATTCTTACTTTGTCGTGTTGTGCATATGCTGGATAGAATGTTACATTTTCGTTGTAAGATGACGACACATTCTCTGCACAATCAAGAAGATTTGTTTTTGCTGTTTGTTTTTCATTTTCAAGAAGTTGTTTGTAATAATATTTATTTCCGTCTTTTAGAAGATATTTGCCGTTCAGTTTATCTTTAAGAGGAGTGTCTTCATTCAATTCGTTGTAAAGTTTTTCGTATTGTCTTTCAATCGTCTTATAATTTACACCTTTGTTCATTGTAAACTGATACACTCTGCCAACATAATCTTTATCTGCGTTTGTGTAATATTCAAAAGGCGCTTTTGCTTGATAAATTGTAACAACAATTCCCTTTGTAACTTTTAGATAGACATTTTGGCTTTCTGTTGGGAACACACTGCCAACCACACTTTCGTCTTCATAATACCAATTATCAAACTTAAAGCCAAGGTCTGTTTCTTTTGGAAGGAATAATTTTGTGCCCGCCTTGCCCGTTTGTGGAATAACCTTGTAACTTACACCTTGTTCTACAACTGGGGTTAATGTTACAAGTTTTTCATATTTTGCATAAAGTTTTTCGCCTTTGTAGTCTTCACCACTATCATAGTCAACCATTGTAGTTAGTTCTGGGTCTGTGAACCAGCCGACAAAAGCATATCCGTCTTTTTCTGTAAACACATTGAGCAAGTCGTGATAAGATTTCACTTGGTCAAAGTTTTGTTCTGCAAAGGAAGAAAGTGTGCCGCCGTTTAGTTCAAGTTCTGGCTCGGCATATTTCCACCTTGTTGTAAGAGTGACATCACCGCCTTCTGGGACAAATTGATTGTTTTCGACTTTATGTTTACATTCACTGTCAAAATACCAACCGTCAAAAGTTTTGCCTTCTGCAGTTAATGTTGGAAGGGTCAACATTTCGCCCGTTGTAACTGACTTGGAAAAATCTTCTGGCAATGCTTCGTCACTTATATGAAGGCTTGTATATGAAATTGGTGCAAGTGCTTCAATTTTTTCTGCTGGAATTTCAAGTGTATTTCCGTATGTAAAAGTCAAATCTACGCCTTCATAAATTATAGGAGTCTTTTTGCTTCCCAATTCACCTGTTTCATAAAGTTTAGACTCTGGGTTGTATTTTGGGTCATAGGTCAAACGGAGTTCTATTTTTTGAATTCTACTATCGAGATAAACAACTTTTGCGTCAATTCGCATAACGCAAGTTTCCGCCACCGGATACCAATAATCTTCCACACGAGTTGGCATTACACTTGTCATGTTTATGACAAAACGAGCAGTGAGAGTTGCTGTTTCTTGAACTCTTGATGAAACATTTTCCTTTTCATAACCATACTTTACTTCATAATCGTCACCCAAAATTTCTCGTGACATTGTTGCGTTGTAGTTTGTTGCTCTTTCAATGACTGCAAGCAATTCAGTGAAGTTATCGTTATAGTCGCCGATGGTGTTTTGAGCAACTTCTGTAACCGTTGGATTTAGATAAGATTTGTATTCGCTATATCTGCCATTTACAACAGTGTTTGTTTTGCTTGCCCAAAGATCCTCATTGTAGCTTTTGCCATTGTATGTAATGTAACTATTTCTGCCACTTTCCACATAGAAATATTCTTTTCCGCTTGAAGTGTTGCGGGATAGTCTGTCATAGTTGATTGTGGAATAAATGTCGTTATTGTTTGCGTCTTTGTAATAAACTCTTTCAAAAAGAGCATCATGAACAGTGGTTTCTTTTGTTACACCATTGACTGT
>CAKVNA010000048.1 GCA_934776915.1 uncultured Clostridia bacterium | reverse complement strand
GCAAGGGGCTTAGGGTTATTCCCACTGTAAGTTGGGGTGACGAGAGGTCGTTTGATTTTTGCTTTGACGGAATTGAAAAAGGCTCGGTGGTTGCCGTTTGCACATATTACAGAGAAAATTGTGAAGAAGAATTTATGTTGGGATACAACGAGATGTTAAAGAGAATTGAGCCTAGTGTTGTTTTGTGTTATGACGAGCCGTTTAAGGAAATGAAGGGGAATGTAATTGAATTTTTGCCAACGACTTATGAATGGACAAAAGACCTTGACTGGAAAGACCTTGCTCAATTTAAATGGGAAAAACATCATAGGAATGTGTCGGGACTTAATGCAAAAGATTTTAAATATTTTGACTACAAAGACCCATATGCAAAGAATGAAATTGTAAAATGTTCCATTTGTGGCAAGGCGGCAAGTCAAGATAAGTTTGGAAATGGCGAATGTAAAAACTGTGGGTGGAAATTTAGCAAAGACGAGGAAGACTTTGAAGAGAAAATGGGGTGTAGTTATCCAATGCTTGTCACGTCAAAAACTGCAAGAGAACAATACAAAAATGGACAACCTTTTAAGGCGACATTTGATGAGTTTTTAAACGGATTGTTCTTTTATAGCGAAATGCTGTTTAAATATAAAGATGTTATGTATGTTGTGTATCTAAAACCCGACAACTCAATAGTTTTGTGCAGTGAGGAAATTAAGCAAAAATATAAAACTCGTGAGGAATTTGAAAATAAGGCAAGTTTGAATAATAAACTTCTAAAAGACCTTTGGGGAGAGGTGACGTTTGCTGGGTTTATGTATTGTGGCTAAAACTTTGCAAAAGCGGGGTTAAATGTTTTCATTTTTGTGGGAAATGTGGTATAATATATATTATGAAAGTTCAAGAAACGGAAAAGAAAAAAGAAAAAGCCATTTTGGTGGCGGTTGCATGGAACGAAACAAGAGTAAATTTTGACAAGGACCTTGAGGAACTTGCCAGCCTTTGTCATACAGCAGGGCTTGAAGTTGTGGGCGAAACAGGGCAGAATATTAAGGAAAAGAACCCTTCGACTTTGCTTGGCAGTGGAAAGGTGGAAGAAATTGCAAACATGGTGAAGGAACTCTCGGCAGATGTTGTTGTGGTGGACACTGAACTTACTGGTTCGCAAGCAAATAACATTATGAACATTGTAAACGCAAAAGTTGTGGATAGGTCTATGCTTATTCTGGATATTTTTGCGGGCAGGGCGACAACAAACGAGGGCAGATTGCAAGTTAAACTTGCTCAACTTAAATATACCTTTCCACGAATTGCCAGTGTTTCGGGTAGTGCGGGGCGATTTGGCAGTGCTGGTGTTGGCATGCGTGGGCCTGGTGAAACGAAACTTGAAACAGACAAGAGGAAAATTAGGGACGATATAACAAAACTTGAAAAAGAAATTTTGAAAATTAAGTCGCAGAGGCTTGTTCAAAAGAGTGAAAGAAAGAAAAATCAAGTTAAGCAGGTGGCTATTGTCGGCTACACCAATGCCGGCAAGTCAACTCTTATGAACACAATCACAAAGGCGGGAATTTATGCCGATAATCTTCTCTTTGCAACCCTTGACACCACAAGCAGAACGCTTTGGCTGGGGGACAACAGAAAGGTTGTTCTTGTGGACACTGTTGGCTTTATTGACAAACTTCCACACGCATTTATTCAAGCATTCAATGCGACACTTGAAGAAACGGCAGACGCAGACTTGCTTGTTCATGTGGTGGATATTTCTGACCCAGACTACAAGGACAAAATGGAAGTGGTGAATGACGTTCTAAAGGAAATTAAGGCGGACAAAATTCCACAAATTATTGTGTATAACAAGGTGGATAAAATTTCAAAACCTTTTGAAGTGCCACAAGACGCAGTGTTAATTAGTGCCAAAAATAATACGGGCATTGAGCGACTTAAGGAACTTATTACAAGCAAACTTTTTGAAGCAAGGGAATAAACTCTTGCTTTATTTTTAAATTATTGTATAATATGAATATGGAATACTATTCAAATTTTAGAGATAAAAAGCCACTGGCAGAAAGAATGCGACCAGAAACTCTTGAGGAGTTTGTGGGGCAAAAACATATTGTTGGCAAAAACATGCTCCTTGACAGAGCCATTAGGGCGGGAGTGCTTGGCAGTTGCATTTTCTTTGGTCCCCCAGGGACGGGCAAAACAACTTTGGCACATATTATAGCAACGCAAAGTAAGGGGAAAATGGTCACCCTTAATGCTGTGTCGTCTGGTGTGGCGGAAGCAAAGGCGTGCATTGAGGAAGCAAAGAAAGATTTTGAACTGTTTGGCAAAAGGACATATTTGTTCCTTGACGAATGTCACCGCTGGAGCAAGGCTCAGAGCGATTGCGTTTTGCAAGCCATTGAGGAAGGACATATTATTTTTGTTGGCTCAACAACGGAAAACCCATATACCAGCATGACAAGAGCCATTGTATCAAGATGCAGAGTGTTTGAATTTAAACCCGTTGAGCCAAAAGACATTGTGGAAGTTTTGGAAAGGGCAATAAAAGACAAAGAAAAAGGACTTGGCAATCTTCCAGTTGAGTGCGACAGGGAAGCACTTGACTATTTTGCTTGGGCTTGTGGTGGTGATGTTAGACAAGCATTAAACGGGCTTGAACTTGCTGTTTCAACAACAAATATAAATAAACAAAAGAAAATTGTTATAACCAAAGAAATTGCAACTCAAAGCATTGGCAAAATGGGACTTAGCATGGATAGTGGGCTTTATTATGACCTTTTAAGTGCTTTTTGCAAGAGTATTCGTGGAAGTGATAGTGATGCAGCATTGTATTACTCGCAAAGGCTTATTTCTGCTGGCATTGACCCAAAGATTATTGCCAGACGACTTATTGCCCATTGTAGCGAAGACATTGGCTTGGCAGACTCAAATGCTTTGCTACTTGCATGTTGTGCTATGTATTCATGCGAAAAATTGGGTGTTCCAGAATGTTTGCTTACGCTTTCTCATGCGATAATTTATGCTTGCGAGGCGGAAAAGTCCAACTCTGTGTATCTTGCAATGTCCGAGGCGCATGATGATGTGGAAAAAACAAAAGATGATGCAGTTCCAAACAATTTGAAAAATCACCCAAGCATAAATGATGACAAAACAGGGGGATATTTGTATCCACACGATTTTGGCGGATATGTAAAACAACAGTATCTTCCAAACAAACTAAAAAACAAAAGATATTACAAACCTCAAAACAACGGCAGAGAAAAGGGCTTGATACGAAAGAAAGACTTGCTGAAATAAACATAAATTTTCAAAAAAAACAGTGACTTTTTGGTCACTGTTTTTGCATTAAATTCGTGGCAAGAAATTTTCAAATATGATGTTGTCACAATGAGGTGCAACCTTCATATAACTTGCTTGATTTGGCACTGCCCACACAAGAAGGGGAAGTTGCTTGAAGCGTTTTACATATCTATTTGGCACTTCGTCCCATTTGTAGCAGATAAAGTCTGGTCGTGAGTGAGATTTGTTAAGTGCCATGCTCCTTAAGACAAGTCGCCTTATAAGGTTCATTTTTTCTCCCCTAAACATACTTGCAAGTTGCCCACGCAAAACTTCTGGAGCATTTTGTCTGAACCATTTTAGCGTATAAGGGTTGAAACTCATAATAGCATAGTCGCCTTTATAGTTTTTAAGAATCTCATAAACTCTTTGTTCAAAGCGATTATTTGTGTTGTAGTCCTTAATTTCAATGAGAAGGGGGGTTTTCCCGTCAACAAGTTTAAGTGTTTCTTCAAGTGTTGGAATTTTCTCGTCTGTGTTCATAAGTCTAAGGGTCTTCAATTCCTCAACATTTTTAATTTTCTTTATGTAGCCGTCATGACCTGTAAGGCGTTTTAGCGTTTCATCATGAAAGACAACAGGTGTGCCGTCTTCCAGTGGGTGAACATCTAGTTCTATTGCATAATCATGGTCTATGGCATTTTGAAATGCCGAAAGACTATTCTCTGGGTGGGTGTCATCATGAAGCCCACGGTGAGCAATATATTTGTGAACAATCCAACTATTAAAAATCTCCATTTCTATCTCCCCATAAAACGGATATGTTATATTTTGATGATATGATTATAACATCTTTTGTCTAGAAAACAAACATTTTTTTTGCGTTTAGTATAAAAAATTTTAAAAAAATCTTATAACCTTATATATAAATGTATGCTTATAGGAATTTTTCCATGAAAAGTGAGTGGTGGGAAAATTTTTGTGAAATTTTTGAATTTTGTAACCAAAAAGAAATTTACATAATAATATGAAGTAGAAGCAAAAGAAAAAATTTAGAAGCACAAAAGACCTACATATTTTTCTCCTTGAGCCAAAAGAAAGACAAGGTGCAAAGAGGGAAATCATACAAAATGAAAAAAATAAAGGAGATACACATGAACTTTTTTGGAAACGGCTGTGGTGGCGGTGCATTTGGCGGGAATAATTGTTGCTGGATTTTCATCTTGTTACTTCTTTGCGGAAATTGCGGAAACGGAATGAACGGATGCATTGATGTTTGCACACTTATTCTTTTGATACTTTTACTTAGTGCATGCGGTGGAAGTTGTGGAAACACAAACTGCTAATAGCCACACAAAACAAAAAGCGGGGACACAAAATCCCCGTTTTTTCATACGTTTAATTATCCTTTTTAAAAATATCTTTTACAATTTTCACAACCCTCTCAAGGTCACCAGCGTTTTTGAAACGGTGGTCGGCGTTTTTTATGTAATAAAGGTTATAACTTCTCAAATGTTTTTTATAATATCTCTCATTATCCCAAACCGACACAACATTGTCCATGTCCCCTTGGATAATGTCAATGTGTTTGTCAAATGAACAATTTTTTAGCGAATTTTCCTTTAATTCTTTCAAGAAACTCTCATTTATTAAAAGTGGTCTTTCAAAGCCAAGGTCAATATCTTCCTTTAAATCGCAAAGGGAATATCCATGTTCATTTAAAATATTTTCTTGCAAAACATCTTCCATAAAGATTGCGGGAGATTTTAAAATGATATGTCTGCAATCTACTTTGTTAGACTTTAAATAATTAAGCAGCAAATATCCACCAAAACTTGTGGCAAAGAAAGAAATTGGCTTGCCGTTATATTCTTCCTTTATATATTGGATAACATTCGATACATATTCAAAGCATTTTGAAAGTTTTAGTGGGGAAGTGTCTTTGTCCGCACCATGGCTTGGCAAGTCAAAAGCAAAAACTAAAACTTCACGCTTTGTTAGTTCCTCCGCAAAAGCAAAAATTGTAGAACTATCCTTATCTCCAGCAAAACCATGCAAAGTTATAAGAACTTGCTGAGTTTCTTTTTCTGGCAAAAAACTTCTGCAACAAATTTTATTCAACACGCTATCTGCAATTTTCATTTTGTTCACCTTAATAACCTACTTTATCACAGAAAATGAATTTAACAAAATCATATTTTAAAGTCTTTTTATTTTCCTCGCTCATAAAAAACTCCTTTTTGTGACAAAATGAATACTGTCGGTGTTCAGTATAGCATATATTTATGTGTTTGTGTATTCAAAATGCGAATATTCTAATAATTTTATGTTTTTGGGATAGCGAGATGTGCTTTTACAGATTTTATAATTGTGTAGGAGTGTAAAATGGAAATTAAAGATGTTTTGAGCAGAATTGGCTATGTGAGAAACAAGGCTGGACTTTCTGCAAGAGAAGTCAGTTTGAGAATGGGTATGAGTCCGCAATATGTGGCTCAACTTGAAAGTGGAAGAATTGTGCTTACTGTGGAAAAACTTTTTGGGATACTTGAAATTTGCGAATTTCCAGTTGAAAGATTTTTCAGCAAAAATATTGATGACTTTGACGAGGATAGGGAACTTAAAGATTTGATAAGTTCGCTTCCAAAGGACAAAAAACAAAATATCATTGACTTTTTGAAAAACTAATTCCCATAAATTGGAAATTTTTTGGAAAATTTACATATTTTGGAATTTTGTGCAAATGATAGAAATGTTGACAAATAAAATTTTTTGCAAACAACTTTATAAATACGGTTGACATATCTTTAAGTTTGTTATAAAATTACCGTGCTTTAATCTTTTGGCTTGATTGCAATTTTTACATTTTTTTGCAAAATTAGCCACTTTTTGGGGCAAGTCAACAAATGTTTCCATAC
>CAKVNA010000047.1 GCA_934776915.1 uncultured Clostridia bacterium | reverse complement strand
CAGACATAATTCACGCACATGATGTTAAGGCATCAATAATGGCAAGTTTTGCAAGCAAAAATATTCCAATTGTTTCGCATATCCATTGCAATGACAAAAAAATGAGTAGAATAGGTCTTAAAAGTGTGTTATTTAAGCTGGCAAGCAAAAAGTTTTCACATATCTTCTTTGTGTCCAAGGGAAGTTTTGAATCGTATAAATTTAAAAAATTTATTGAAAAAAAATCAAGTATTTTGCACAATGTTATTGACACAAATATGGTGGTGAAAAGGGCAAGCGAAGATATGCGAAATTATGGTAACGACATTGTTTATGTAGGAAGACTGACAAGCATAAAAAATCCACTTAGGTTGGTGGATATTGTGGAAGAAATTGCAAAAACAGACAAAAATGTTACACTTTCCATTGTTGGTGACGGCGAATTGAAAGCCGATTTGCAAAAATACATAACAGAAAAAAAACTAAACAAAAATATCAAACTCTTGGGCTTTATGTCAAACCCTTACAAAGTAATCGCTTGCTCAAAAGTTATGCTTATGACCTCAATTTCTGAAGGCTTGCCAATGTGTGCACTTGAAGCGTTGTCGCTTGGGGCTCCAATAATTTCAACCAAAACAGACGGCTTAAGGGAAATTATACAGAATGACAAAACAGGCTTTTTGTATGACACAAACGAACAAGCCTCTGCAAAAATTTTGGAACTTCTGCAAACTCCCGTCAAACTTAATGAAATGAAGTCAAACGCCACAGAGTTTTCAAAAGAATATAACGACCTAGGAAAATACAAACAAGAGATTGAGAAGATATATTACAGTGCAGTGAAAAAATAGCTGATTAAAAGGTTTGTGCTATGGAGAAATTGATAAGTGTTATCATTCCAGTTTATAAAGTTGAACAATATTTGGATAAGAGTGTGGAGTCTGTTGTAAATCAAACATACAAAAATCTGGAAATAATTTTGGTAGATGACGGCTCGCCAGACAATTGCCCCGCAATGTGTGACGAATGGGCAAAAAAAGATAGTAGAATAAAAGTTATCCACAAAAAAAATGGTGGTTTGTCAGATGCAAGAAATGCAGGACTTGATATCGCAACGGGGGAATATATCTCATTTCTTGATAGTGATGACTACTTTTCCAAAGATTTTTCAAAAGCGTGTATTGATATGGGAGAAAAAAGCTGTGATGTGTTTATATCTCAAATCATTGACAAACCTAGTAATTATGTATATAAATACAAAATAAACAAAAAAAACCATAGTATTATCTATCCAGTAACAGCTTGTAGCAGATTTATTTCAGCAAAATTTCTTAAAGAAAATGATATTAAGTTTAAAGTTGGTTACTATCATGAAGATATTGATTTTTCCTTAAAAATACTTTTGCACAACCCAAAAGTCATCAACTCAGATATATCATTCTATCATTATACAGCCGACAATAATGGCTCAATAACTAAAGAACAGGATGAAAAAAAATATTACAAAAGAATAATTGATATTATCAAAATTGTTGACGATATCTCAAAGGAGTTTTCCACAGAGATTTCAGCCAATAAGAAAAATTATTTAAAATATGTATCTTTTTTCATCTTCCCGTCCTTACTTATAATTCCAAAATTAAAAGATGAAAAGTTATTTAATAGTGCTATCAATTATGCAAATGAACACAAATATTTATTTGTAAAACCACAAACTCTAAAATACAAAACAATCAAATTTTTGTGGAATATAATAGGTTTAAATAATTTAATGAAAATAACAAAAAAATTAAAAGGAATCTAAAATGAAAAAAGTAATGCTTGTATTTGGAACTCGTCCTGAAGCAATAAAGATGTGTCCACTTATTAACGAATTAAAAACAAGGAAACAGTTAAAAACGATTGTATGTGTCACTGGTCAACACAGAGAAATGTTGCACCAAGTGTTAAATGTTTTTGAAATAGTTCCAGATTATGATTTGGATATTATGAAAGAAAAACAAAGCCTTTTTGATGTAACAATCAATATTTTACAAAAAATAAAGGTCGTTTTGGGAAATGAAAAACCTGATGTAGTTTTAGTTCATGGCGACACCTCAACCGCCTATGCTGCGGCACTTGCATGCTTTTATTTGCATATTCCAGTTGGACATGTGGAAGCTGGGTTAAGAACATACAATATTGATTCTCCATGGCCAGAAGAATTTAACAGACAATCTGTCTCAATTATAAGTAGATTTAATTTTGCTCCAACGGAAACCGCAAAGCAAAACCTTATAAACGAGAAAAAAGATCCAAATAAAATTTATGTTACTGGTAATACAGTTATTGATGCACTCAAAACTACTATCAAAAAAGATTATAAAAACGAATATCTTGATTGGGCAGAAGGCTCAAAAATGATTCTATTGACTGCACATAGAAGGGAGAATTTAGGTGAACCAATGCACCATATGTTCAGGGCAATAAAACGAATTGTTGACGAGTTTTCGGATGTAAAGGTTATTTACCCTATTCATATGAATCCAGTTGTCAGACAAATTGCAGATAAAGAACTTGGAAATGATGAAAGAATTAAAATTATTGAACCTCTAGAAGTCATAGATTTTCATAATTTCATGGCGAGAAGTTATTTAATTTTGACAGATAGTGGCGGGATACAAGAAGAAGCCCCTTCACTTGGGAAACCTGTTCTCGTTATGAGAGATACAACGGAGAGACCAGAGGGGGTTGAGGCGGGAACACTTAAACTTGTTGGAACGGATGAAGAAAATATCTATAAAAACTTTAAACTGTTGCTTCAAAATAAAGACGAATATGATAAGATGAGTCATGCAACAAACCCTTATGGTGATGGAACTGCTTGTAAGCAAATTGCAGATATTCTTATAGAAAAATTATAACTTGAAGAGGAAAATAATGATACCAAAAATTATTCACTATGTTTGGGTTGGAGGAAAACCTTTAACTCCACTTGCAGAGAAATGTATTGAATCATGGAAAAAGTTTTGTCCTGATTACGAAATAAAAAGATGGGACGAAACAAATTTTGACATAAATGAAAATGTATATTGCAAAGAAGCATATGGCTCAAAAAAATGGGCTTTTGTTTCGGACTATATTCGCTTAAAAGTCCTATATGAATATGGTGGCATATATAAGGATACGGATGTGGAAGTTACAAAACCTTTGGATAAATTTTTAACCCACAAAGCATTTTCGGGTTATGAAAGTGACAATCATATTCCAACTGGAATAATTGCTTCAGAAAAGGGAAATGTTTGGATAAAAGAAAATCTAGAGTATTATACTGATAAACATTTCATTTTAAAAGATAATAAATTAGATTTGACAACAAATGTTTTAACTATCACAAGAATAACAAAAAAAATGTATCCAGATGTTGTTTTGAATGGAAAATATACAGAGCTTAATGATGTTGTATTTTATCCTAAAGATTATTTTTGTCCAATTTCTCTAGAAACGAGAGATTGTGAAATAACAAAAAATACACACACTATACACCATTTTTGTGGCTCATGGCTTGAGCCTCCTACGAAATTTCAGAGATTTAAAACGAAGATAAAGACATTGATAAAAAAAATAATTGGCAAAAAGAATGTTCAAAAGATAAGAAATGCAAGGAAAAGAAGACAAGAGAAAAGGGAGTTAAAAAATGCCAAAGACAAATCTAACAATATTTACACCAACATACAATAGAGCTCATTTGCTCCCAAAATTGTATGAGAGTTTGAAAAAGCAGATAAACAAAAATTTCATTTGGCTTATTGTTGATGATGGATCAAAAGACAACACAGAAGAATTGGTTTCTGCATGGAAAGAAGAAAAAAATGATTTTGTGATTGATTATTACAAAAAGGAAAATGGCGGAAAGAACACTGCAATAGATTTTTCAAATCAAGTTTGCAAAACAGAATACATTGTTTGTATTGATTCTGATGATTTTTTGACTGACAATGCAATTGATGAAATGTATTGTGATATTGATGCTATGAAAGACCAAAAAGATGTCTGCGGTGTTGTAACCAAAAGAGCAAAATATGATGGCACTCCATTTCAAGAAAATTGGGTTGATGAAAATTATAAAAAAATAAAATTCAATGATCTTGCAAAAACTTATGGATATTACATGGATACATGCTTGCTTTTTAAAACAAACATTATAAAACAATTTCACTTCCCAAAATTTGAAGGTGAAAATTTTGTGACAGAATGTGTTTATTATGATCAATTTCTAAATGATTATTATATGCTTGCTGGACCAAATGTTTATTATCTTGCAGAATATCAACCAGACGGTTATACCTCACAGGGAATGAAAGTTTTTTTCAAAAATCCAAGAGGTTATTTGTATTTCGCAAAACAAAAACTTTATTATGCGAGAAAAAATAAGTGTTCTTTGAAGGAAAAAATTGGCTGTGCTGCCAGATACTGTGCATGGAAAAAACTAAATAAAATTTCTGATGACTATCCAAATGATTATCCTGTTCCATGGGTTTATAAGTTGATTGGGACAATATTTTCACCTATTATGCTGATTAGATATAAAAGGAAACAAAGATAAAAGACTTAAAAAATGACACGGACACAGAATGTAAAGAAAAATTTGATTTTTAATGTTGTGAAGTATGTTGCATCATTGGTGCTACAATTTATTTTGCGCACTGTTCTTATTTATTACATGGGCGCAGAATATCTTGGGCTTAATGGACTTTTCACAAACATTTTTACATTCTTAAATCTTACTGAGTTGGGTATTGGAAGTGCCATTGTTTTTAGCATGTATAAGCCCATTGCTGATGGCGACATAGAAAAGGTTAAGTCACTTCAAAATTTATACAAAAAGATTTACACAGTTATTGCCATTATTGTAGGGATCATTGGTCTTGGACTAACACCGTTTATAACTTTCTTTATGGGTGGCGGGACAACTATTGACATAAACATTTATGTTCTATATATCATGTTTCTTGTCAGCATGCTTGTTGGGTATTTTTCAGCACACAAAAGGTCACTCCTTTTTGCTTATCAAAGGAGTGATGTTGAAAACAAAGTTGGCACAATTTGCACTTTTTTAAGAACAGCAATTCAAGCAGTTGTTTTGATTATTTTCAAAAACTATTATGCATATCTTTCAATAACCATTGTGTTTACACTTGCAGAAAACATTGCAATTCAAGTGGTCGCAAACAAGTTGTTTCCAGAAATAAATGGTCCTGCTCCACAGATTGACAACGAAACAAAGAAGGAAATTACAAAGAATGTTACAGCCTTAAGCATGCATAAAATTGGCGGGGCGGTCGTTTTTTCCACTGATAACATATTGGTGTCAACATTTTTTGGACTGGCGATTTTGGGAGTATATTCAAACTACGCCTTAATAACCACAACGCTTGGAACATTTTTCACACTGTTAGTAACCGCTTTGCAAGCAAGTGTTGGAAATCTTATTGCTAGTTCAGATACGGAGTATGTTTTTGAACGCTACAAAAAGATAAGATTTGTTTTTTCCTATTTAACAGCAATGACAACCATTTGCCTTTTTGTGTTGGTGCAACCATTCATTCAAAAGTGGACGGGGGACAGTTCTTATTTGCTTGAACTGCCAGTTGTGCTGACCATTTGTTTAAGTTATTATATAGGAAAAATTAGAATTCCTGTGGGATTGTTCAAAGATGCGGCGGGATTGTTTTGGCAGGACAGGTGGAAGCCAATTGTTGAGGCGGTTGTAAATCTTGGTGTGTCCATTGGACTTGCCTTTTTGCTTGGCATAAACGGCATTTTCATAGGAACGATTGTAAGTTCGCTTGTTGCACCAATTTGGGTTGAGCCTTGTGTTTTGTATAAGCACTATTTTAAGAAAAGCCCAAAAAAATATTTCTTAAGAATGATTCTTGACTTTGCAATTATGCTCGCTTGCGGGGCAGTGTGTTATTATACATGTGCACTCATTCCAAACGGGAGCATTTGGTTGCTTATTTTGAAGTTTGGCATATGCTTTGCTCTTTCAAACGCACTTCTCATTTTGGCATATCTTCCAACAGGCGACTTAATTCCAAGTCTTCAATATTTCAAAAATGCTATTTTAAGCCACAGTCCCAAAAAGGAAAAATAACGGCAAAAAACTTCTCTCATCGCAAGATTGAGAGATTTTTTTGTTCACAACGCCTAAAAGTTTGCTCTTGA
>CAKVNA010000046.1 GCA_934776915.1 uncultured Clostridia bacterium | reverse complement strand
ATTATGGCAATAATTTTCTATGTAACGCCAGTGGATACGGACAGAGTTTTTGAAGAAAATATAATGAAAGTTGTTGAAATCAAGTCCTCAAATGACGAAGAAACTTGGGGATATGCTACTGGATTTTTTATTGATAGCAAAGGAACTATTTTAACGAATAGACATGTTGTTAGAGATTTAACTTCTAATACAAATTATGGCGTAGTAAAGGTAAGGACAGTAACTGAAGAAGAATGGACTGATGCAACGATTTTAAAAGTCAGCGAAAATGATGATTTAGCAGTGATTAAAATTGAAAGAGAAAATACAAAATATTTTACTTTTGACGAGAATGCCTTAAATGGGGAAACTATATTTACAATAGGCAATCCTAGTGGGTTTGGATTATCATTTGCTACTGGTGTTGTTTCCAGTAATAGAAGGGCTATTGTTTACAATGGTCAAGAGATTGAAACAATGCAGACAAGTCTTGTTATAAATGAAGGAAACAGCGGTGGTCCTGTTTTTAATTTGAGTGGAAAGGCTTTGGGAATCATTAGTTTTAGACTGAAAGATAGAAATAATGATGTGATACAAGGCGTTTCATTTGCTCTGAGAGCAAGCACAATAAATAACTTTTTAAAAGACTAGACATTCTAGTCTTTTTTCTAAACATTTTGGGGGGAAGTTTCATATATAAAGCCAAAGGACGGAAAATATATGAAGCAAAACATTGTGGTGATATTTGGCGGGGTGAGTGTTGAACATGACATTTCAATTATAACTGGTTCGCAAGTGCTTGCAAATTTGGACAGAGAAAGGGATAACATTATTCCGATATATATATCAAAAGACGGCAAATTTTTGACAGACGAAAATTTTTGGGACATTACATATTTTTCAAAGGAACAAAACTATTCCAGGACAAAGCAAGTGTTTTTTGCTACGGGCGGAAATTTGTTCTGTGTGAAGGGAAAAAAAGCAAAATTATTATGCAAAGTAGATTTTGCATATCTTGCACTCCATGGTGGAATGGGCGAAAGTGGCTCTGTTCAAGGACTGCTTGATTGTGTTGGCATAAAATATTCCAGTTGTGACAGCTTTTCAAGTGGAGTTTGCATGAACAAGTTTTGCACCAAAACTATGGCAAAAGAGCAAAAAATACCTGTTGCAAAGGGTGTTTTGTTGTCTTCAGATGACAAGAACATTTCTGCAAGTGACCTAGCAGAAAGAGTTAGAGGGTTGAATTATCCAATAGTTGTAAAGCCAAACAATCTTGGCAGTAGCATTGGCATAACATTTTGCAAAGATGAGGAAATGTTGCATGGTGCGGTGACCTTTGCATTTTTGTTTGACACAGAAGTGTTGTGTGAGGAAGCTGTTTGCAATTTAAGAGAACTTAACATTGCTTGTCTTGGAACGAGTGAGATGTGTGAATGTTCTCTTGTTGAGGAAGTGACTCCAAACAAAGATTTTCTAACTTTTGAAAACAAATATCTTGGTGGCGGAAAGGGAATGGAATCGCAAAAACGAATTGTGCCTGCCAGTGTTTCAAAAAAGATATTAAATAGAATAGAAATTTATGCAAAGAAAATGTTTAAGGCAGTCAAAATGAAGGGCTGCGTGCGAATGGACTTTTTGATGGATGAAAAAACAGAAACGGTTTATTTAAATGAGGTCAATCCAATCCCTGGCTCGCTGGCCAATTATCTGTGGGGAAACAAAGGATATTCCTTCCAAAACATTCTTGAAAAAATGAAAGATTATGCCCTTATGGACTATGACGAAAGAGAAAGGAAAATAACTCAATTTTCTTCTTCCGTTTTAAAAAACTTCTCTCAAAATGATGGTGATAAATTTGGGAAATAACACTTAATACAAAATTTGGGAAAAGTCTTTTCCGTTGATTTTTGTTGTAATTTTGTGCAATTTATTGTATTATTTACAAAAGGAAAATGAAATGAGAGTTTTGCAAGAGAAAAATAGAATTGTTGTAGAAGACGAGAACGACTTTGATATAAAGCAAATTTTAGAATGCGGGCAAGTCTTTAGCTTTTACAAAAAGGACAACGGATACATAGTTACAAGCATGGACAAAGTGGCACATATATCCCTTTGTGGAGATAGGACAATCATTGACACAAGTGATGTTGACTATTTTTACAACTATTTTGATTTAGGCACAGATTATGCCAAAATTAAGGATAAAATTAAGGAATATTATCCCAATTTTGACAAGTTTTTTGCAGAAGGAAAGAATATTCGCATTCTGCACCAAGACCCATTTCAAACGATTATTAGTTTTATTGTTTCGGCAAATAACAACATCGCTAGAATTAAGAAGATTTTAAATAACATATCTTTAAAGTTTGGGAAGAAAATTGAAGATGGAATTTACTCATTCCCAACTATTGAAGCGTTAAAGAATGCAACAGAAGAAGATTTTGCTCGTGCAGGTGCGGGCTATAGAAGTGAATATCTTGTAAAAACTATTGAAATGCTACAAGAAGACAAATTTAGTGTAGAAAATATGAACAAGTTGTCCACAGAAGAACTAAGAACTAGGCTTATGGAACTTAAAGGTGTTGGGGGAAAGGTGGCGGACTGCATACTGTTTTTTGGCTTTGGACGAAGCGACAGTTTTCCAGTGGACACTTGGATAAGAAAAGCCTATTATCTTTTTTGCAACAAGCCTAGGACTGATAAGGATATTTCAAAATATTTCTTACAAATTTTTAGGGAAGTTTCGGGCTATGCACAGCAATATATTTTCAATTATATGTTAAATTACAAACAAGCGGCATAACAAAGTGCGAAGAATGTCGAAAAAAAGTGGAGAAAAATCAATCAATTTATTTTTTGATTGACCTTTTGTGTGATAAACTAAAGTGTTGGAAGTCAAAAAAAAAGATTTTCAATGAAAAAATAGCTTTTGACTGCTATTTTATGTGAATTTATCTAAAATCATTTTTGAAGCACACAAAGGAGGTTACAAATTGAAAACAAATATTGTCCTTGTTGGACTTTATGACAAGATGATAAAGTCTGTTGCAAAGCGGCTAGCAGACGATTTTGATATGTATCTTGCCGATTTGGTGGAAATTGTAAAATATAACCTGATGAACGAGGAAGAAATTGAGAAAATTTGCGGCGTGCAATATCTGAACAAGCAAAAGGCAAAAATTGTGGGTGATGTTGCAAGTTATGAAAACACTGTTATCCATTTGCCATATTCCATATTTTCTGAAGGTGAAAATTCGTATAAGTTCAAAAAGAACGGCACAACAATTTTCATAAAACTATCTCTTTCCGCTTTTAAGAAACTTCTGGACAAGGATAAGACAATGTCAAGTGACGAAAAAAAACTGGCATTGATTGTTTTTGAAGATAGAACGGCTTTTGCAAAGAAACTGTGCGATTTGACTGTGGAGGTTGACTCTGCGGACTATTTGACTGCTTATAAAAGGACGAAAAAGGCTTTGGATAATTTTCTTTTGTAAATATTTGTTTTTTGCAAAAACTAATAGTAAAATTATGTGTAGATATGCGAAAAATGTAGAAAAATGTAAAATGTGAGGAAAATATGAACGAAACATTGGTTAATTATTTAAGAGTTACATCTTGCCTTGAAATTGAAAAAGCGGGTTCTGGACACCCAGGGGTTTGTCTTGACGGGGCAGCCATTGCTTTTTCCATTTTCAAAAATGCAAAACTAGATTGCAAAAATCCTAGGTGGGAAAACAGAGATAGAGTTGTTTTTTCGGCGGGGCATGCAAGTGCGCTTGTGTATGCGTGCCTCAATCTTTTTGGCTATGACATGACTGTTTCAGACCTTCAAAGTTTTAGGCAACTCGGCTCAAAATGCAAAGGTCACCCAGAGGTGGATATTCCTGGAGTTGACGCCACAACGGGGCCACTTGGACAAGGTGTTGGAATGGCTGTTGGCATGGCTGTTGCAGAGGAATATTTAAGGGGCAAATTTGCACATGGCAATTTAAGTCCAATTGACCACTACACCTATTGCTTTGTCGGTGACGGTGACCTTATGGAAGGCGTGGCTCAAGAGGCAATAAGTTTTGCTGGCACGCAAAGACTGTCTAGGCTTATCCTTTTGTATGACAAAAACGACATCACAATCGAGGGCTCAACAAACTATTCAAACAGGGAAAATGTAAAACAAAAATTTATCTCTATGGGTTGGAATGTTTTTGAAGTGGAAAACGGCAACAGTGTAGAGGAAATAGATAGTGCCATCTTGCAAGCCAAAAAAAGTGACAGACCAAATATTATCATTGTAAAAACAAAAATTGGCTTTGGAAGTGACCTTGAAGGGAGTGCCTCTGTTCATGGAAAACCACTAAACAAAGAGCAAATTGAACATTTACGCCAAAATCTTGGATATTTTGTGCCAGATTGGACAATGAGTGTCGCACAAAAAGAAGAAATGCAAAGCATCCTTTCCTTAAAACAACAAGAAGTGCTTGCCTACAATGAAAATATGGACGAATACAGAAGAAAATTTCCAAAAGAATATGCCGAGTATCAAAATATAACAAGTTCGCCAGTGGTGGAATTTTCGACTTTAATCGGGAAAACAGGGGATAAGTTTGACGGCAGAAAAGTGCTGGGAAATGTGCTTAACAAAGTTTATGGCATTGTCCCAATGTTAAGTTTGTGTGCTGACCTCACGCCTTCAACCAAAACAAATGTTGTGGGAAGTGGCAATTTTTGTGCAGAGGACAGAACGGGCAGAAATGTTATGCTTGGGATAAGAGAACACGCAATGGGTGCTGTGTGCAACGGAATTGTGTTAAGCGGTCTGCCTGCACTTTGCTCAACATTTATGTCTTTTGAAAATTATATGACCCCAGCCATAAGACTTAGTGCAATGATGAATGTTCCTGCACTTTATGTTTTTACTCACGACTCAATATTGGTGGGTGAAGACGGGCCAACACATCAACCTATTGAGCAAATTGCAACACTCAGAGCAATGCCAAATATAAATGTTTTCCGCCCATGTGGAGAGGAAGAACTTTTGGCAAGTTTGCAATGCCATTTTGAAGGGAAAAGACCAAGTGTAATTTTAATTTCTCGCAGTTCAGTTTGTGGGGTGAAAGACAATTTTTCAAAAGCACTTTATGGTGGATATATTTTAAGTGACGCAAAAGACTATGTCGCAACTTTAGTTTCTACGGGGACAGAAGTCAGTTTGTGCGAAAAGGTCAAAGACAACCTTGCAAAAAGAGGAATAAATGTTAGAGTTGTTAGCATGCCTTGTGTGGAAGTTTTTGACAAGCAACAAAAATGTTACAAGGACAAAGTTTTGGACAGAACAAAGCCAATTATCTGCATTGAAGCAAGCAGCGATAATGTTTGGCACAAATTTTCCCAAAGGGAAGAATATGTTTTTACCATAAGAACTTTTGGCGAAAGCGGAAAACTGGAAGATGTGTGCAAGCACTTTGGCTTAGAAGAAAACTACTTAACAAAATATGTCGAAAAAGTAATTTTTAGTTGATTAAATTTGATTTTAATGTTACAATGCTTTTGTAAGTCGAATAATGTAAAAGTTAAGCTATAGTTTTTGGAGCGGAAATGGCAGTTGCCTCATCAAAGAGAAAATTAGTGGTCGCAATATTCATGCTATGCACGGCAATCGTTGGCTTTGTTGCAATGACTTTTTCTATCCTTGCAGCAACAACCCAACAAGTCCAGTCCGTTTTCTCCGTCACTTACGCTGGCGACAATGTCTATGCAACCGTTTCGGGAACATATAGCATAAACGGCGGCACGGCAAGCGACCTAACTGCCACAGACGGCTCAAAAACTCTTGTCTTTACGCCGGGCATGGGGCAAACTTCAAAAAACCTTTCTTGCCCAGAAGTTGCCTTGTCACCAGAGAACAACTGTCTATTTTTTGTGTATAAGTTTGAAAACAAAAACCCAAGCGGGGGATATGCCATGCAAGTTTCCTTTTCGGACAACTCTACATCAACAAATATGACAATTACATACTACGCCTCAACAACCACCGTGCCAACTTTGGCTCAAACGGAGTCTTCAACCACGGGCAAAAACATAATTCTCACGGTCAATGCACAATCAACGGGTTACATTGCTGTGTGCGTCAAAATTACATCAGTTTATCTTGACGCAAGTTACCTCAGCACCGCAGCAAATGGGGTTGGGGCAACAATTTCAAGTCTTGTTT
>CAKVNA010000045.1 GCA_934776915.1 uncultured Clostridia bacterium | reverse complement strand
GTTTGACGCCGAATTTGCAAAAATTCAAGCAAACTTCTCAAAGTCATTTAGGGAACTATTTGGCGGCGGCAATGCAAGACTTGAACTTACAGAAAGCGAAGACCCACTTCAAGCGGGGGTGGAAATTGTTGCAGAACCACCGGGGAAGAAACTTCAAAGCATCACACTTTTAAGTGGTGGCGAAAAGGCTCTTACAGCCATTGCAATTTTGTTTGCAATTTTAAGACTTCGTCCAATGCCATTCTGCTTGCTTGACGAAATTGAGGCTGCTCTTGACGACAGCAATGTTTCAAGATTTGCTCAATATCTTAAAAACTTCTCTAAAGAAACTCAATTTATCGTCATTACACACAGAAAGCCAACAATGATGCTTGCAGACTCACTGTATGGCGTTACTATGGAAGAAAGAGGCGTCAGCAAGATTGTTTCTGTCAAACTTGCCGATGCAATCAAAAATTCTTCCGAAGAACAAAATATCAAAACAGACAAAACAGCATAATTTTGCAAGGGGGTTTTCCTCTTGCATTTTAGCCAAAATGACAAATTTCGACAAAAAAGGACAGGCATAACATGGGATTTTTCTCCAAAATTAAAAATGGGCTTAAAAAGACAAAAGACGCATTTATCACCAAACTCAACAGTGTTTTTCGTGGTGGGGATATAGATGCAGATTTTTATGACGAACTTGAGTTTGCTCTTGTAAGTTCCGACATGGGAGTTGAAACAACAGAAAAAATTATATCTTTGCTTAAAGATAGGCTCAGAGAAAAGCATATTGTAAAGCAAGAAATAGCAAGGGTGGAACTTAAAGCGATTTTGAAGGAAATTTTGCTTGAAACTCAGCCACAAAAGTTTGAATATCCACTTATTATCACCATTGTTGGCGTAAACGGCGTGGGGAAAACTACAACCATAGGAAAACTTGCCAATTTTTTCAAAAAACAAGGCAAAAGCGTGGCACTTGTGGCGGGCGATACATTCAGAGCCGCCGCTGCTGACCAACTTAACGAGTGGTCAAACAGAGCGGGTGTTAAGATTATCAAACACAGCGAAGGGGCAGACCCTTCTGCTGTTGTCTATGACGGCATTGCAAGTGCAAAGGCAAAAAAGACAGATGTTCTTATTGTTGACACAGCGGGCAGACTTCACACAAAAGTCAACCTTATGGAAGAACTTAAAAAGATTTCTAGAATTGAAAACAGAGAATTCCCAGACGCAATGAAACTTAACTTTATTGTTCTTGACGCAACCATTGGTCAAAACTCTCTTGTTCAAGTTCAAGCATTCAAGGACGCAGTTGGCATTGACGGCATAGTTCTTACAAAACTTGACGGCACAAGCCGTGGCGGAATTGTTTTCCCAATTCAAGAAGAAATAAAAGTTCCAGTGTATTTTGTAGGTGTTGGGGAGGGAATTGATGACCTTGAAATCTTTGACCCAACTTCATTTGTGGATGGCATTTTGGAGTGATGCCATTCACTTTTTTTGTGACAACATAAGTCATATATCAAACGCTTTCCAAAAATTTTGACACTTCTTGTGCAAATCATTTGGTCAATTTTGACATTTATTATATACTGAAATTTAGATTTTAAGGTTGGTGAATTATGCTATCAATTATAAATTCATTTGGACTTGTTGGACTTAATGGCTACCTTGTAAAGGTGGAAACAGATATTTCTCGTGGACTTCCAGGCATTGATGTTGTTGGACTTGCAGACACTTCAATTAGGGAAAGCAAGGAAAGAGTTATTTCCGCAATCAAAAATCAAGGGTTCAGAAGCCCTATTGAAAAGGTGACAATAAATCTTGCCCCAGCGGACACCAAAAAAGAAGGCTCGCTTTATGACCTTCCAATTTCCGTTGGCATTTTGCGTGCAACAAATCAAATTGAAGTGGCAAAAGAAACGCTTGACGAATTGTCATTCATTGGCGAGTTGTCACTTGACGGAAGTTTAAGAAAAATAAAGGGCGTTCTTCCCATTTTGATAACTGCACGAAATTTGGGGATAAAGAAAATTGTTATTCCATATGGCAACAAGGCAGAAGCAGGCTTTATTGAAGGGGTTGAGGTTTATCCCGTTCACAATCTTAAGGAAGTGGTTGAGTTTTTAAGCGGGGCAAGACAAATTGCACCAGTTGAAAATGTAAGTTATGAACTTGTAAAACAACAAGCCAAAGCAATTGGAGATTTTGCCTTAATCAAAGGTCAAGCAAGTGCAAAAAGGGCTCTTGAAATATCGGCAGCGGGTGGACATAACGTCATTCTTATTGGACCTCCGGGAAGTGGAAAAACTATGCTTGCAAAGGCGTTCCCAAGTATTCTTCCAGATATGTCTTTTGAAGAAGCGTTGGAAGTTACAAAAATTCATAGCATAGCAGGAACTCTTGACAGCAAAACGGGTATTTTGACCGAAAGGCCATTTAGGTCGCCACACCACACAGCAACCACTGTCGCTTTAACTGGCGGCGGGGCAAAGGCAAAACCAGGGGAAATAAGCCTTGCACACAATGGGGTGTTATTCCTAGACGAGATGCCAGAGTATCCAAGGCATACAATAGAAGCCTTAAGACAACCTCTTGAAGATGGCGTTATAACAGTTTCAAGAAATATGCAATCGGTGGAATATCCAGCAAACTTTGTGCTTATTGCAAGTATGAACCCATGCCCATGTGGCAACTATGGTTCTACAACAAAACCTTGCAAATGCTCGCCTTCACAAATTCACAAATATCTAGGCAAATTAAGTGGACCTCTGATGGACAGAATTGATATGTATATTGAGGTTGACGGTGTTACATATGGTGACATAAGCACTGTTTCAAATGAGGAATGTTCCAAAGATATAAAGGAACGAGTGGACAGAGCAAGAAAAATTCAACTGCAAAGATTTGCAGGCACTGGTATTTTTAGCAACAGCAAAATGCGACCAGAAATGATAAAAAAATATTGCAGGCTTGATGACGAATGTAATATGCTTCTGGAACAAGCCTTTGAAAGTTTAAAACTCACAGCAAGGGCTTATAACAGAATCTTAAAAGTAGCACGAACTATTGCCGACCTTGACGGCAGTGAGAACATTCAAACTGACCATTTGGTTGAAGCAATAAATTATAGAAGTCTTGATGAAAAATATTGGACTTGATTTGCTTAAAAAGTGCAAAAAATTAGCAAAAAAATAGCAAAAAAATAGCAAAACTATAGCAAAACTATAGCAAAAATTGATAAAAAATGTATGAATTTATGTAAAAGTTTTAATAAAGAGATGTGTCTTTGTTTTTTAAAATGACATATAAATTCCAAAATGACTGAACTAATAAAAATGAAGGAAAGATAATGGATAGAAATGAAAAAGCGATTTTGTGGCTGGATAATTTTGACTTTGCCACATATTCCAAAAAGGGGAAACTGTTAAAACTTGTTGCAAATGTAGGTGATTTTTTAGATTGGGAAGTGGTGGTAAGAATAAAGGACAAAATTGAAAAGATTTTGACACCAGAAGAAAGTCAAATTTTGTATAGAGAAGTGGGGGAGAATTTTGCAGATAAAGTTATTGAAAAACTAAATTCGCTTGGAATTTCGGCAATTACAATAGAAAGCATTGATTATCCAAAGTCCTTAAGAAATATTGATACTCCACCATTTGTTATATACTACAAAGGCAACATGAAACTTATGAAAGACGATTGTTTTGCCATTGTGGGAACAAGACACATAACAAGTTATGGCAAAATGGCAACTGAAAAGTTTTGCCACGGGCTTGTTGACGCGGGATATGTTATTGTAAGTGGCTTGGCAAGCGGCGTTGACACTTGTGCACATCAAAATGCACTTAACTATCATGGTCAAACGATTGCAGTTTTGGCAGGTGGCATTGATGAAATTTATCCAACAACCAACACAGAACTTGCAAAGAAAATTGTTGAATCAGGCGGTCTTGTGCTTTCTGAAATAAGACCATTGAGAAGGGCAGAAGCATATATGTTCCCAATAAGAAATAGAATTATTGCAGGACTAAGCAGTGGAATATTGGTGGTGGAGGCAGGTGAAAAATCAGGAGCTTTGCACACCAAAAATTATGCACTTGACTATGGTAAAGATGTTTTTGCCGTGCCAGGCAGTGTGTTTAGCATTGCAAGTGTTGGCACAAACAGAATGATTTCAAACGGACAAGCAAAGGCCGTCTGCGACATAAGGGACATAATTGGCGACAGAAAGTTGCGTGATGTAGCAAAAGAGAAGGCCTGCGAAAATGTGTCCATGGACGAACAAGTGGTGTTAGAACTCTTGCGTTCGGGCGAAAAGACTTTTCAAGAACTTGTCGATTTGTCGCATATTGAAACAAAAAGGCTTAATAGTTTGTTGACAATGCTGACAATTCGTGGAATAATAAAAAAACTTGCGGGCAATGTGTATTTCTTAAAGTGATGTGCAAGTTGCAAAACAAAATGATAATTAAAGAAGGTTTAAATGAAGTTAGTTATTATTGAAGGACCAGGAAAGAGGGAAACTCTTAAAAAATATCTTGGCGAGGGATATGATGTTGTCGCTACAAAGGGTCATGTTCGTGATTTGCCAGAAAAAACACTTGGCGTTGACATCTCCAAAAATTTTGAGCCACAATATGAGATTATGCCAGGCAAAGAGTCAATTATAAAAGAACTAAAAAACAAGGCTTCAAAAGCTGATTGTGTGCTTTTGGCAACTGACCCTGATAGAGAAGGAGAGGCTATTTCATGGCATATTCAACACATTCTAAATATCCCAGAAAGCGAGCCTTGCAGAATTGAATTCAATGAAATTTCAAAGTCCGTTGTGAACAAAGCAGTGCAAAATCCACGAAAAATAAACATGGATTTGGTGCATGCCCAACAAGGAAGGCGTGTTCTCGATAGGCTTGTGGGTTACAAAGTTTCGCCAATTATATGCAAAAAGATAAAGCCAAACCTCAGTGCTGGGCGTGTGCAAAGTGTGGCACTTAAACTTATTGTGGATAGAGAAAAAGAAATTGTGAATTTCAAGCCACAAGAATATTGGCCAATTTGTGCTTTTCTTGAAAAAGACGGCACGAAGTTTAAGGCAAATCTTGTTACAAAACTAGGCAAAAAATTTGTTCCAGATAATGCCGAACAAGCGGAAAATGTTGTTAAATATCTTGCGGAACAACAATTTGTAGTGGAAGAAATTAAAAGGAGTGTCACAAAATCAACCCCTCCACCACCTTTTATCACAAGCACAATGCAACAAGACGCACTTAACAAAATAGGCATGAGCATTTCGCAAACAACAAAGAGCGCTCAGGCATTGTATGAAGGTGTGGAACTTGGCTCTGAAGGTAAGACAGCTCTTATAACATATATAAGAACAGACTCCACCCGTGTTTCACCAGAGGCACAGGCCAAAGCAAAAGATTACATTGTGTCACACTATGGCGAAGATTATGCACCAAAAAGTTACAATGTTTTCAAAGCCAAAAAGAACGCACAAGATGCTCACGAAGCAATAAGACCAATTAGCCTAGATAGAACGCCAGAATCTGTAAAGTCTTTTATGAGTGCAGATAACTACAAACTTTATAAACTTATCTATGAACGATTTGTTGCCAGTCAAATGACACCAGCAACATATGACTCTCAATCAGTTGGCATTGTGGCTGGTGCATTAGGGTTTAAAGCCACAGGGCGAACACCTATTTTTGCAGGCTGGACAAGGGCATACAAAGTTTTTGAGGAACAAGAAGACGACTCGGGTGAAAGCAAACTTCCAAAACTTAACGAAAATGATAAACTAAATGTTGAAAAGATTACAAAAGAGCAAAAGTTTACAAAGCCACCAGTAAGATTTACTGAAGCTAGTCTTATTAAGACAATGGAAGAAAAGGGTATTGGCAGACCAGCAACTTATGCTCCAACTGTTATGACACTTCTGAACAGAACTTATATGGTCAAAGATGGGAAGTATCTAAAACCATCTGAACTTGGAACAACAGTTACCGAGTTTTTGGAAAAATACTTTTCTGATATTATGAATGTGTCTTTCACAGCCGAAATTGAAGACGGACTTGACAGAATTGCAGACGGAGAAGAATCGTGGCAAAATGTTATTTCCAAATTCTATGCAGGATTTGAACAAGAAGTGATTTTTGCTTATAGAGAGTCAAAAAGAATGGCAGTTGCACCAGAAGTCAGTGATGTTGTTTGTAG
>CAKVNA010000044.1 GCA_934776915.1 uncultured Clostridia bacterium | reverse complement strand
GTTATGCCCGCATTGGCAAAGCTTTTAATTGGTTCAAATATCCCCACCGCTTGAAGAAAAACACCTATAAGCTCAAACAGCACCAATATTCTTGCTGATGTCATGCGAGTCCTTATTATGAGAATTTGAGCAACAAGACACACCAGTCCACCCACACCAAACACTATAAGATATTTCAAAAACATATCCATTTTATTTCTCCTTATTTTCCTTTTTCCACAACCACCGCATGAGCAATGCCAGGAATTGTTTCACCTTGCTGGCTAGATGTTGTGCTCATAAGAGCCCCCGTGGACATTAGAATAACTTTTTTGTAATCACCACTGTCAAGTTTGCTTAAAATATATGAATTCATTACACTTGCACTGCAGCCACAGCCGCTTCCGCCCATAAAACTGCGTTGCTTGTTGCTGAATATAAGTTGTCCGCAATCGCAATAGTTTTCACCCATTTTATATCCATAGTTTTCCATAAGGTCAACAAGTATCTCACTGCCCAGTTTTCCGAGGTCGCCCGTTGCAATAAGGTCATAATCTGCTGGGGTTGTGTTTGTATCCCTAAACAAAGCTCTTAATGTGTCGGCGGCGGCGGGCGCCATGGCGGCTCCCATGTTGTTCATATCATTTACACCAAAATCTACCACCTTGCCAAATGTTGCAAGTGTAATATTATGCCCAACGCCATCACGAGATAAAATGGAACACCCAGCACCAGTCACTGTCCATTGAGAAGTTGGTGGTCTTTGACAGCCTAGTTCAAGCGGCGACCTAAACTGCCTTTCTGCCGTAGAGAAATGACTACTTGTAGCACATGCAACCTTGCCACAATATCCACCGTCAACAAGGCACGCACCTAGGGCTAGGCTTTCTGTCATTGTGGAACATGCTCCAAACACTCCAACAAATGCCGTCTGAATTTGTCTTGCAGAATATGAGGCGGAAATAATTTGATTGAGCAAATCGCCACTGAGTAACACATCAATATCCGTTGACAAAATATTAGCCTTGTCAGTTGCCCCACAGATTGCTTGTTCAAGCATTTTTCGTTCAGCAATTTCATAAGTCTTTTCATTAAACAAATCATTCTTTAATATATAGTCAAAATATTTTGACACAGGGCTTAACCCTTCTTTTGGACCCACAATTGCATATCCGCTTATAATTTTTGGTGGCGTTTTGAATTTGATTGTCCTTTCACCAACTCTATTTAACATATTTTCTCCTTTCAAACATTGCTTTAATATTTAGAACATAACTTGTCAAGTTTCATTTGCAGAACAATGGCATAAATTTTTAGATTTAAAATCAACTTTAACAAAAATTTGCACAACTATTAGCCAAAAAGTCCAATTATATAATAAATTGTCCCAACAAGCATGCTTGACACAATGCCTGTGACAATAACTGGTCCTGCTACGGAAAACATTTTTACACACACGCCAAATATCCAGCCTTCATTTTTAAAATCCATTGCTGGACTGACGATAGAGTTTGAAAATCCTGT
This sequence comes from uncultured Clostridia bacterium, assembly GCA_934776915.1. Taxonomy (GTDB): domain Bacteria; phylum Bacillota; class Clostridia; order Christensenellales; family UBA1242; genus UBA7862. Next base: position 4,717 of record CAKVNA010000044.1, on the reverse strand, counting down.
AATTGGAACAATGGAGCCCGCACCAGCAAATACACCAATTCTGTCATAAATTCCAACACCAGTAAGAAATGCCGCAAGAAAAATAAGAATAACAAGTGTGTATGCTTGTATATCATCTTTGGACAATGCTGGGAAAAGTGCCATAAGCCCGTCAAAAATTCCTTGCCCTATGCAACAAATAAGTCCTCCCACAAGAAACGCCCACAAAAGTGATGGGAAAAATCTTGTTTTAGGCAATCTATTTTCAACAAATTTGCAATATTCTTGATTTATCTTAATTTTATCCATATCTATCTCCTATTTTCACGCATGCAAAACAATTTTCTCGATAAATATTGTCCGAGCGAAAAATTTTATACAATAAAATAAATATTTTCACAAATTTCTGCCAAAATAACTTTGAACAATGATGTTCCGGAGGTAAAAATGAAAAAATTTATTGGAATACTCTCAATTTTGCTTGCTTGCACTTTTATTTTTGCATGCTCAAACGGCAATCAAGCACAAGTCAAACTTGCCAGCAAAAAGGTTTCGGGCGGACTTGACAAAATGATTTCTCAAGTGAAAAAGCTTGAAGATGTGAACAGTGACAAAATGGACTTAACTTCCCTTTTGGGCGAAGAAAGGGATACTTCTGACGGCTATCACTGCTACAATGACGGCTGCTATTATTGCGAAAACGGCAACTGTTATAAGTGCAAAGACTGCCCACAAAATGACACTTCTTCCAACACAAACAGAAGTGATGTTTCAACTGGCAGAAGAAATGTCAAACAAAATATTTATCCATACAGAGAGGTTTTGAACTCCAAAGTTCCAACAAGAAATCACATGACACAAAGAGCCAGTGTAAATCTTTTTGCTGGTAACGATTACAGAGCTACAAGAAGAAATCTTAACCTTGCAAACGGCAATGGGAATTACAACGACCTTAGAACCGCTTGCAACAATGTTTGCGACCTTAACAAGGAATATTCAAACACAAAGACTTCCCTCATAAACAACTGCAACAAGGCAAAGCAACTTCTTGAAAGACTTAAAAACGGCGAAGCAAAACTTTCTGACAGTGATGTCAAAACTCTTAATAGTTATTATGAAGTGATTAAACAATGCACAAATAACATATCTTCTTGCAAGAGTTGCAAGTCAACAGTCAACACAATCGGCAAGAAAAAACTTAATCTTGCTTCAAACTCTGGCTCTATGACTGCAGACTACAGAAACATCTACAACTGCCTTGACGCAAACTGCAACGCTTGCAACAATGCAAACAACTCTGTTCTTGACCTAATCAGTTTTGCGAACAAACTCCTTGGCGAAAAGCAAGACGAAGCAATGCTTGGCACTTCAACTGGAGCAAACAGATATAACTCTGCAAGAAATCAATTTAATGCTAACCGCAACAGATGGACAACTGTCAATGATTATCAAAAAGGACAAAGATATTCTTCAAGTGGCGTAAACCCAAACAACAATCGTTATACAAATAACGATAGATATTCATACAACACAAACCCATACACCAAGGATATTAAAGACACTCAAAGATACAATGAAAATAGACACAACAAAAACATTACAAACAATGACGCAACAACACTTCTTCCAACAGAATATGAAAAGCCAGTTGTGGATAATACAACAAATAACACAACTCAAAACAATACTTCTTCAAGCACCATTCCAGCGAACAACACAACTGTAACAAAGCGTTTGCCAGACAATCAAACAACAAATTCAAATGCTATCAATAATTCAAATAACACAACCTATAATAAAAATGACAACAAATCAACAAACAGCACAAATTATGGCGTGACTTACAACAAAAATGGCAATAGCATTGCAAACAAAACTACAACCAGTAATTCCCAAACAAACTACACTTCAAACACAAACTATAATAGGAATTATCAAAACAATAACATGAATAGAAGCACTGCCTACAACAATTCAAATTATAATTCAAATAACATTGCTAAAGATAACACAACAACCTACAACTCAAACAATATAAATAGAAATAATACAACAAACCATACAAATAACAACATTGCAAGAAGCAATAACACAAACTACACAAACAATAATTTTGCAAGAAATAACAACACAAATTACAACAATGTAACAAGAAATAATACAACAAACTACAATTCAAATTATAACAACAATGTTGCAAGAAACAATACAACAAATTACAATGGCACAAATAATTACAACCAAAACTCAACTAACAACTCAACTTACAATTCAAGAAACTATGGCACAAACTCCACATATAACACCCCTCGCAACAACCCAAGAGTGAACTATTATGCCCCAACAACAAACACCTTAAGAACAAACACACAGGCATATATGAGCAACCTTGAGCCATTGCCACTTGAACCACAACAATGTGAAAAACCACTTTCTTATGGACCAAGACAAGTGCGTGCATAAAAAAAATATCCCCACAAAAATGGGGATATTTTATTTTACACTTCTTCCCATTGCGCAGTAAGAGTTATATTCGAACTCCCCGCTCTCACAAAATAAGGTGTGTTTGTTATAGATTTTGTTTTGTTTGTTGCGTCAAACACTTGAGAATAATACACTTCCCATTCAAGTGGGTTTGCCTCAGAGCCATATGGGCCGCCGTCAAGCTTCACAAAGTTTGTATTCGTAAATGTTCCAGTCGCCCCGCAAATTACTTTGTGAATGTATGTTTCAATTTTGCCTGTGCCTTTTACATCAGTCAGCCATTCTCTGACAGCCCCGACACCAATTGGGTTTGAAGTCCAGCTAATGTTATACCCAACAGGAATTTTTGCTCTAATGATCATATACAGAACCGCATTTGCATACACACTACTTGCATGGTAGTGACCACCAATCTTCCCCGTCATGTCCGGCAACTCACCTATATTTTTAAACTTTAAATAATAACCAGTGTTACTAGGGTTCATCTCATGATTTGCCCCAGCAATGGTCATTGATAAATTATCATTGCTTCTTTTCCCTCCCGAGGCTGCATAATTGTTGTATATATTCACATTGCAATTCCCACCAGCAAATGACGGATAAGAAACTTCTGGAGTTCCATAGGCCTCTGTTGTGTATAAGGCATAATTTGTTGAAGTTGTAGAAACAGACCAACCTTTGAATACATAACCGCTCCTAGTTGGTACGCCAAGAGGCATTATGGAGCCTTCAATTACTTGAGCAGCTGACTTGCTTGTAAGCATTTCATAATTTCCGCCATTTGGGTCTATATAGACATTGGTATTATCATTTTTCCACATGGCAACAAGAGTGTGCTCACCAGTGGTTGAATTTCTGCTTGTGGAAGTTATTTCCGCACTTTCCGTTGCATTGGTATCGCCGTTAAATTCCAGTTGAATGTTTTTGATTGTATAAGTGTCTGCTTTATCCGTCCCAATCAAAGTCATTCCTACCCAATCAAACTTAACAGTGTAAGTACCATATGGATAACGGGACATATCTATTCTAAAAAAGAAAGACCTATCCGAGGAATTTGGAATGGCAATCCCTGGATTTGGATAAATAGCGAGATAAGGCACATCGTCTGAAGCACTCCGTGTAAAAGTTTTGGAAACCTGAATTTTGTTTATTGGGTCACTCGATGAATAATCCGTTTCAAACAAGACGGAACTATTCTGAATATATCTTGAATTTAGTCCCAAAATACGCAGTGAAGAAAAATAGCAACCTGAAGTCATTTCACTTGCTTTGCCAAAAGTAAATTCTTTTGTTTGTTCATTATATTTTAAATATTTATATTCAGCAATGTCATAAGGGACTTCAAACAAATTTTTTCTCCAACCAGCAAAGGTGTAGCCCGTTCTTGTGGGCGTTGGAAGGTCGCCATAAGCGTCACCAAGCGTTACAGGCTTAGAGGATACCCCCCCCCCCCCGTTGTGGATAACTCGCCGCCGTTTGGGTCGAATGTGACGGTGTATGTTGGTCTTGTATATTTTACTGAAATGTGCGAGTTTGCTTGTTGGTGGGTTGCACCATATATCATAACTCCAAGGATAATCATAATGAGTGTATATAGAACGCAAATTGTTATCTTGTTTTGCTTATGATAAAATCTATTCAGCCACAATACAAAGCGTTCATATTTGGTCATCTCATTATCTCCTCGGAAATTATTATTTATAAAAAGTGTAATTTATATGAAAAGTTTTGTCAAGAAAATTTTGACAACTCAATGGTAGAATTTTAATTTTTTCAAAAATTTCCTCAATTTGCTTGATTTTTATTTTATTTGTGCTATTATATTCTCTGTTAGGTCCCATGGCTCAGTTGGTTAGAGCGCTTCGTTCACATCGAAGAGGTCATAGGTTCGAGTCCTATTGGGACCACCAATATTTTAGGTCTTCTGCTGAAGGCTTTTTTTATTTTCATAAATGTTTTTTAATTCTTGCAGATTTTCCACAACAACAACTTGAGTTTTGAAAAGTTGAGATATTGATTTGTTTTGCTTTCCCCGCTGTTTATTTTCTCTCATGTTTTGTTTTGTAGGTTCAAGTCCGTTTTGATTTTCTGATTGGACAAATTTCCCTTGCAGACACAGTTTAAGTTCTTTTGCTACAATTTTGCTTTTTTCAAAAAACTTTACTTCCCCAAAAATTTCTCGTAGTTGCTTTTTAATATAAGTATAATGAGTGCAAGCGAGGACAACATTCTTTATCCCATAGGTCTTATATTT
>CAKVNA010000043.1 GCA_934776915.1 uncultured Clostridia bacterium | reverse complement strand
ATAGGGTCAGCAAGTTCCCAAATGCCGCCAACTGGGTCTTTAAACGCACCGTCACCATACACCATAACTTCAAGTCTTTTCCCAGTCTTTTCATAAAGCATTTCTTGCACTTTTTCAACAAATTCTTGTCCATGCTCTGGGAAAAGTTTAACTCTATCTTCAGTTGATTTATTTGAGCCTAGAAGTCCATATTTTGAGTTGTATCCGCTTCCTTCAATACTTTTGTTCATAATGTCGCAAAGCGTAAGCACTTTTTTTGCTCCAGTGTCAATTAGCCTTTGTTTTGTTTGTTCTCTTGTATGAATATCTGCACAAATAACAGTGTCTGTAAATTTTAAAATTTCTTCTGGGTTGTTGGAAACAATGACTTCGGTGTTTTTTCCACCATATTCTTTGTAAAGGTCAATGTAGTTTATGCCAGTGAATGGGTGAACAGGGTGGGAGAAAAGTTTGTTAAATTCTTCACCAGTCCATGCAGCACTGTATGGATTAAGTTTTGATGCAAAAAAATCTTTGCGTGACACAAGTTCGTTGCCAACTTCGTCTGTTGGGCAAGAAAGTTGAATAACAAGTTTATCCACGCTTTTAGAAATTGCTTTTAGAAGAAGTGAAAACCTATTACGACTTAAAATAGGGAATATCAGTCCCAAAGTTTTGCACTTAACTTTTGATGTGACATCTTTTGTAATTTGCTCAAGTGTTGCATAATTTCCTTGTGAAATGCCAACAACTGCTTCAGTCACTGCAACAACATCTTTGTCGTGAAGGGCAAGTTTTTGTTCCTTCACTGCATTCAAAAGACTGTCACACACAATATTTTCAAGATTATCTCCGTCTTTAATAATCGGTGTTTTTATCCCGATTGCCATAGTTCCAACTTTCATTTTTTAAACCTCTTTTATATGATTTTATCCTATTTTTTACTACAAAACAACCCATTTTTTGTGCCAATAATAATTAAAAATGTGCCAAAATTTAGTTGTCTGAAATCAAATTTTCATAAATATATTCATAAATTTGTGGGGCTTTCTCATTCCATTTTTTGCCCGCAAGAACGGCTGCACTTCGTGTCACTGTTTTAAGTTTTATTTCAAAGAGTGGTTGAGCAACAAGGGGTTCTTTGATTTTAAAGACAACAGTGTGAGTGCCGTCTGCGTTTTTAAAGTATTCCGAAACATACTCTTGACTGCGTTTAAATACCATTCTATTTTGCTTTGCATATTCTGTAATTTCTTCTCGTATGTGTGGCTTTATGCGGGTTACAAAGTTTGCAATGCAATTTCTTCCTTCGGGAGTGATTGTGAATCTTTCATCTCTTGGGTCAATTTCTGACGCCGCTCCAACTGGGGTAAGTCTGCTGATGAAGTTCACATCGACAAGTTGCATCAAGGCTTCCTTGCATTCCATATATTTTAGCCAATCGTTTCTGCTTGTGCAAATGTCAATAATTGAGTTTTCCGTCAAAGGAATTTCCATGCGGTCAAACACAAAAAGTAGCAAAAGTTTGTTTAATGTTTCGTCATAAACCTTGTTCATCGTTTCTCCTAATAGTCCAAAAAGTTTATATCACAAGATAAAACAAAAATCAATCATTTGACCGCTATTTTTGATGAAAAATAAAATTTTTATCAACATTTCTCTTTTTGTAACATTTTAGCGAAAAATGTTTTTATTTTATTTTAGTTTGTGCTAATATGTAAAATATAAATAGGAGGAACTATGGGAGAAAATTTAAAGCCAGACGGGCTTGAAAACTTTTTGAACTCTTGTGACGAGTTTATTCAAGGGAAATTTATCCTTGCAGACATAAAAATATCTAAAATTTTGCGTGCAATTTCCACTTCAAAGGAAATTTACAATCTAATGGCAGAAAGCCTTATAAATTATGATTTTAAAAAGGAATACACAGCACTTAAAGCCCAAGCAGACGAACAAGGCAAAGATTTTTCATTGCCAAGTGACGCTCAAAGCATAATTTCTTTTGTTTTTGCAATGCTTGTGGAAATTGATAGCAAAAGAATTGACTTCAGCGACCTTTTGTCAACAACTTTCCCATATGCAACATCACAAAGAGAAGAATATGCCATGTTCTCACAAAAATTTATTCTTCCATTCAAAAATTCCGTTGCAAGGGTGTTTGGAATTATGCCAAATGGAGATGTATCCACAGAAGAAGCAGCCCCAAGCGTCATTGAAGAAAAGCCTCATGAAGAAAAAGAGGAAGCAAAGCCTGACCCTGTGCAAGACGACACAGCACTTCTTTTTGACGGAATTGCAAGAAAATGCTCTTTGATTGAGGAAAAATTGCAAAATAGCAAAACATCGGATAGGCGTGCAAATATTTTGCTTCTAACAAGAGCAATGAAAGAAGCGTGCGGACTGAGAAAGATGAATATTGTCGTGGCACTTGTCATGTCACTGAATGAGTTTTCTTATCGTGAACGCTTTATCAGAAATGAAGTCCACGAAATAAACGAAATTTGTTTCCAGTTCTATTCTTAAAAGAATATAAAGCAAGCAATCAAACTCAACACAAGCGAAATCATAGTTTGTGTTGTTTTTGTTTTTAAAAAATATGAATATTTTATGCCACACTTGCTTGCGAACATTTGACTTTGAAGGTGAATGGACAACCCGCCAAATGATGTAAGACAAGTCAAAATAACACATATTGCTCTTAAATTTCCGCTTACACCCGAAAGTGCTACGCAACCATTTGTAACTTCAACAATTCCCCCTATAATCGGCGACAAATAATCGACCCCAAATGTTTGTGTGAGAATGCTGCTTACAGCATTCCCAATTTGATTGTGCAAAAGCCCCTCAAGCAAACAAAAGCATAAAGCAATATATCCGCCCACCATAAGAAGTGAGATAATAGAATTAAGCATAATGTCATTGAGTGTTTGCTTTGTGGCTGTTTTATGGGTTAGCGGTGGAGTTTTGTTTGCGTCATAAAATTTAATATTTTTATACAAGAACCCATTTATCAAGGCAGATAAAATATGACAAAAAAAGACCACAATTCCCAGTTTAACATTATTAAACATTTTTATTGCCACACTTCCAACAACAAACATAGGTCCAGATGTTGAAGTAAAACTTAACATTCTATGTGCCTCATCTTGTGTTATCAACCCTTGCTCAAAAAATTCACTTGTAAGTTTTGTCCCAATGGGATAGCCCGATAAAATGCTCATCAAAAAAACATAACCGCCAAATCTACTTACTCCATACATTTTCCTAAACGGCTTGTCCAATAGTCCAAACACTTTAAATGACCCATTCATTTGCATCAAAAGTTTTGTCAAAATGAAGAACATAAAAAGGCTAGGCAAGACAATTTTTGCCCAAACACAAAATCCTTTGTATGTGGCAGAAATATATGGAGAGGGATTAAGACATACAGCAAATATAAGTCCCAAAAGGAGAAAACAAAATAACATGTCCACATTCGCAATAAGAATTTTTTTAATCTTAGCCATATAATATTTTATTTTTCCTTAAAACTTTATATAACTTTTAAAAATAATTTTACTTTATTTGAGGAATAACATATAATGTAAATTGAATTTTGGAGGAAAAATGGAAAAGGTCGGTTTAGTTTTGAGTGGTGGCTCTGCATATGGTTTTGCACACATAGGAGTTTTGAAAGTTTTGGAGAAAAATAACATTCCGGTTGATATTATTGCTGGCACATCAATGGGGGCGATTGTCGGCGGAATGTATAGTGCTGGAATGTCAACAAAACAAATGGAAGAAACTCTCAAAGGTTTTTCTAGGAATAAAATAGTTGATGTCAATCTGTTTGGGGTTTTTGATGAGGGCTTCTTGTATGGCAAAAAAGTTGCAAAGTTCTTCTCAAAACTTGTTGGCGATAAAAATATTGAGGACTGTGAAAAGAAATTTTGCTGTGTGGCAAGTGACCTTGTAAGTGGCAAGAAATATGTTTTTGAAAAAGGGCCTCTTGTCCAAGCAATTAGAGCAAGTATGTCTATCCCAGGGATATTCAAACCAGTCAAGATTGACAAAATGTGTCTTGTTGATGGCGGGATAAGTGACAATCTTCCAGTGGAAGACGCAAGGCGACTTGGTGCAACAAAGATTATATCTGTTGATGTTTGCACCTATTATAAAAAACAAAATCAACTAAAATCTGCAGTTGATGTTATAGTAAGTGCAACAAATCTTCTGACTTCAAACTATGTAAAGCAAATTTCAGACAAGGGTGATGTGTATATAAAGATAGACCAGCCAAATGTTTCGTTTGATAAGTTCTCGGCGAATGATATAACAAAGAGCATTGCATATGGCGAAAAATACGCAAAGAAAATGTTGCCAGAAATTAAGAAGATGTTAAATATGAATGAATAACAAGGAGCAAAAATGTTTACTGAAAAGAATTTTATCAAAATGGCAAAGAAAGATATAAAGAATATAGTTTTCCCAGAGGCTGACTACAGTGAAAGAACTCTTGACGCCATATGCTATATTTTAAAACACAAAATTGCAAATGTTACAATGCTAGGCAATGAGCAATCTCTTGCAGCAAAACTTAAATCTCACCACATACACGGCGGGACAATAATAAACCCAAAAACATCTGACCTAAGAGAAGAATTGCTAGAGGAATTGTTAAGAATAAGAAAAGATAAGGGAGTTACAAGAGAGCAAGCGGAAGAACTCTTAAATGACAATTACTATTTTGCGACTATGCTTGTGCAATGTGGCTATGCAGACGGAGCATTGGGAGGTGCGGAAGGGCCAACAGCCAATGTTCTAAGACCCGCCTTGCAAATTATAAAAGCAAAGAAAGGAATAAAGACAGTTTCTTCATGTTTTATTATGATAGGAACAAAGAAACTTAATATGGGAGAAAACAATGTTATGCTCCTTGCCGATTGTGCCTTAAACCCAAACCCAACAGCAGAAGAACTCTGTGACATAACACTTGCCACTGCAGACACAGCAAAAACACTTTGTAACATAGACCCAAAAATTGCCATGCTTTCGTTTTCCACATTAGGCAGCGGTGGAGATAAGAATGAAATAGTTAATAAGGTCAGACAAGCATCAGAGAAACTTAAAAAGACAAAGCTTTGTATTGACGGAGAGATGCAATTTGATTGCGCAGTTGTGCCAGAAGTTGCAATGGTCAAAGCAAAGGATAGTAAGGTGGCGGGCAAAGCCAATGTTCTCATCTTCCCAGAACTTAACTCGGGGAATATAGGATACAAAATAATGCAAAGAGCAGGGAAACTTAGTGCAGTGGGGGTTATTATGCAAGGACTAAATAAGCCATGCAACGATTTATCCCGTGGTTGCAGCGTAAGGGATATTGTTATTATGACAGCAATCACATCACTTCAAGCAAGGCAAAATTAAAACATTTTTTATAAACAATGCAAAAGATTGTTGCTTTTATTTAAAAAAGATTATATAATCTACATTGATAAATTTTAATACGTTAAGGAGAAAATTATGAAAATTTTGGTCGTAAACGCAGGCAGTAGTTCTATCAAATATCAACTTATTGATATGGACGGCGAAAAAGTTATTGCAAAAGGACTTGTAGAAAGAATTGGTGAAAAGGGAGCATCACAACTCACCCACAAAGCAAACGGGACAGCAACAGTTATCAAACATGACATGGAAAATCATGCAGAAGGTTTGAAACTCGTTCTTGATGCTTTGGTTGACAAGAAAATAGGTGTTATTAAATCACTTGACGAAATCTCTGCAATAGGGCACAGAGTGTTGCATGGTGGCGGCAAATACAAAAAGGCTACTCTCGTAAACGAGAAAGTTATGAAAGATCTTAAAAGTTACATTCCTTTGGGCCCTCTCCATATGCCAGCGAACATTCAAGGAATTGAAGCATGCATGAAAGTTATGCCAGGGAAGAAAAATGTTTGCATTTTTGATACAGCATTCCACGCAACAATGCCCGATTATGCATATATGTATGCACTTCCATATGCTTGGTGCAAGGAAATGGGCGTCAGAAAATATGGCTTCCATGGAACAAGCCACGAGTTTATTGCAAAAGAAGTTGCAAAAGAACTTGGCAAAGATATAAAGAAACTTAAAATTATTTCTTGCCACCTTGGAAATGGTGCAAGTGTCTGTGCAGTTAATCACGGCAAATGTGTTGACACATCAATGGGTCTCACTCCTTTGGAGGGACTTATCATGGGAACTCGCTCCGGCGACATTGACCCCGCTGCGCTTCAGTTTATCTGCAATCATGAAGGAATCGACATTAACGAAATGCTCAATAT
>CAKVNA010000042.1 GCA_934776915.1 uncultured Clostridia bacterium | reverse complement strand
CTCGCTATCATCGGACCATGTTCTGCAGATAACGAAGATGCTGTATGTGATTATCTTTTAAGACTTCGCAAAGTTCTTAAAGTTTGTCACAAATATGATATTCCCCTTGCAATAGAAAATCTACATGACTGCCGAGGCTTCTTTGAGTGTTTTGAAAAGATTAAAGACGATTATCTAAAGTTCTGCTGGGATGTGGGACACTCAAACTGCTTTTCAAAAGACATTAAATTTGTGGACAAATACAAAGACAAACTTATAACTCTTCATTTACACGACAACAATGGTCTAGAAGACCAACACACCCTAAACAAATATGGCACAGTAAATTGGGACGAGATTGCAAAGATTCTTGCAAGCCTTGACCATGATATAAATTTAGATTATGAAATTTTGATGCACTATAGACAAGACGAAACAGCAGAAGAAGTTGTAAAAGAAACATATCGTCAAGCATGTGAACTTGAAAAACTTATTTTGAAATATAAAAAATGAGTTTCAGAAATAGCAAATTGAAAATAGATAGTAATAAGCAATTTTTCAATAAGACATAAAATTTCTTAAACATTTTGTAACATAACAAAACCCCTCCATATTGAAGGGGTTTTTTATATTAGTCCAATTTTCTTACAACAAAATTTACATTATTAACATTTGCTTGGTCAGTTGACCCGTTGACCAAAGTTAAAATTAAGTTTTGGACAGTGTTGTCATAAATGAAACTTGACGACAAGCGTGTAGTTCCATTTGCTGAAACAGTCCCTGTGCTTGAACTTTGCGGAATTGTAGAGCCATTTCCATTAACTTTTAATATAACATTTCCGCCAACCGTAGATGTAACATCTGCGCTGTAACTTACAAGATAATAGCCCGTTGTGATAAGTGCGACCTCAGCACTACCTGCACTGTGAGAAACATTGTCTGTTGTAAGATTTATATTATCCGTCAAAGGCACTGTGCCATTTTGAGCTACTGTGCTGTTTAGGATATTGTAAAAATCTGCCACAGGCTCAATGGCCAACACTCCAGCAGGTCCAGCAGGTCCAGTAGGTCCCACTGGTCCAGCTGGCCCCATAGGTCCTCTTGGTCCCGTTGGTCCCACTCTCCTTCTTGTTCTTGGGCAAATACAGTTGCAACAATTCACTTTTCATTCCCTCCATCACCTCATAATACGCAGAGGGGACAAAAAGTGTTAAAATTATTTTAAAAAGTCATATTCATTGTTTGCTATTTTTTCTGTTTCTTCCATTGGGCTTTCGCATGAAAATTCAAAGTTTTTGCTTAAGACAACTTCATTCTTAAAAAGGGTTGCTTTGCTGTTTGAAAGTGCGACAATCTCGTTTTGTTCTTCGTCAATAGTCACAGAAAATTCCAGTGGATTAAGTCCAAAAAACACCTTAAACCAACTGTCCTTGCCAGAAACATTGAGCAATGTTGCTATATATTTTTCGGCATTATATTTGGTCATAAGAGAAGTAGAAAAAGAGTCTTTGTCACCCCTTTTGTCAAAGATTTCTATTATGACTTTTGCAAATTTTCCCAAATTTTCTTGTCTAACACTGCTTACATAAACTTCTTTTTCCACTTTTCACCCCAATTATTTTTTGCGTTTTAGCCTTATATCGCTGTTTTCTATTTTAAGAATTATAGAGTTTTGCTTGTTGCAAAGGCGGCTAAATGTTCTTTCGCCATATCTACTCAAAACGCCCTCTAGTCCAAGGTTTGTTGTTATAATTGTGCTTTGATTTTTTGAAAGTCTTTCGTTCGTTACAAGATACATATATTCTTCGGTCACATTTTTGTATTTTGGCTCGCTTCCAAGGTCGTCAATAATCAAAACATCGCATGACAAAACTTGCTCCAAAATAGATGACTTTGAACTATCAAAAGTTGTGTGAAATTTCAAAAATAAATTGTTAAGTGCAAAGGCTGTTAAAAACATAACGGTCACATTTTGAGATAAGAGTTTGTTGCAAATACTTTCAACAAGATAAGTTTTCCCCACTCCAGTTGTGCCAGTCAAAAGCAAGTTTTTATATTTAGAGTTGCCAAAATTTTCGCACCAATGGGCAATTTTTTCAAACATTTTCTTCCCGTTTTCTGGGTTGTCAAAGAGTGAATAATCTACATTTTCAAATGTGTGTTGAGGGTTGACTGTAACCCCTATATCTTTTAAAATGCTGTCATTTAGTTTTTTCTTAAAACACTGGCATTCTTCATTTCCAACATATCCCGTATCTTCACAATGTTTGCAGTTATACTGAGGTTTTAGGTCATCTTGCGTCATGCCAAGTTTGCCAAGAGTTAGGTCAAGATTTGTTTTAAGTTCTTTAAGTCTTTTTTTCTGCTCACTGCAAGATTTTTTTTGAAATTCACTCTTTGCAATTTCAAAAGAAAGAGCCTTGTATTCAAGATAAAGTTTTTTGTATTCGGCATTTTCCATTGCGGCAAAAAAGTTATCCCTTGCAACTTTTTCTGCTTGCATCTTATGTCGTCTTAATTCTTCCAAAACCTTTTTCTTTTCGTTCATTTTTCCCTCACAAATTTATTTCGTCAAGGTTGTCAAACAAAGCGTTAACTTGCTCGTCTGTCCAAGATTTTTGACCAAAGCTCTTTCCAACAAAGCCTTGTTCTTCCTTCTTTACAGTTGCATTTGACGCCTTTTTCACCTGTTCCAAGGTCGTCAAATTTTGCTCATGCCACGATGTTAAGATTGCATTTGCATACTGCATTGCATTACTTTTGCCCTTTGAAAGTTCTGCACAATATTCAATAACTTCCATAGGAAATTTGAATGAGTATGTCCAAGTTCTGTAGAACGACCTATCAAAACTGTTAACTCGCCTATCAATTCCCATTTTTTGAAGGAGTTTTTTAATCTTCTCATCAGTTTCACTCACTTCGCCAAGATAATTATCAATGCTTGAAACACTCATAAGCCCAAGTTTAGCGAATTTTTGAATGATGTTGTCCATTCCCTCAAGTGTTCTTATGCTACTCTTAAAGCAAAAGTTTGCTATTTGAATAAGAGAATTTTGCTCAAAGCCTCTGTTTGTCCAAGGGACAATATATGTATCCACCTCATTTTCCACAGATTCGTAATACACACCCAGAGCTTTGTTGATTTCCCTAGCCAAAGATGACAAAGCAACTTTGTTGTCCTCATATTGTTGTATTTCTGCAAAGCTCAAAAGTTTAAGCTCAAAGAATTTTGTCAACTTTTTGTCCAACATTTCAAAACTGAAGTTTTTTGTTTGTGTAGAAACTTTCTTTGCAAGAAGCAAAATGTTTTGCAAACTAAAGCCAAAAGACTTTGTCCATTTGTCATACATTTGCTGATGTTCAATAGAGAGATTGCCCCTAAATTTAAGGGCTTTTGCCACTTGACTAACTTCGGAAGAAGTAAGCATCATATTCTCAATTTTTTGTTCAATCTTGTCGGCAGTTTTAACTCCTTCTTCTGCCCACACTCTTGCCACTGTAAGAATATAATTTGAGTTTATGTCCGTTCCCTTTCTTGTGACGCAATACTTTACAATCATCACAAAATCGGCAGGTTGCATATCAAAATTTTCAACAAAGTCAATATACTTTGAAAATTCTGTTGGGTTTATTTGTCTTGAGGAAATAAGTTCTTGAATTTCTGTAACAAAGGACGCATATTTTTTGCTGTCCACTTTTTTAAGAGATTTCAAGTTGTCCTTCACTGGCAAATATCTAATTTCCATTGGGTCAAGTTCCAAAACCTGCACAAGCCCTTGGTCCTGCCAATATAAAAACGAGTCAATAATATCTTGTTTACTTAGCCCCAAAACATTTTCAAAGTTTTCAATAGAATTGTCATAACTTGCACTGTTTTGACATTTCATAAGCCCAAAAAGATAAACTTTTACGCAGTTTTCGGGTGCATAAGGTAAATAATCATTTAAGAACTTTGCATCAATAAAAATATTACTTGCTCCAAAAAGCGAACTTGAATATTTGCAAAAAGGCATTTTTTCCTCCTATCGTAGTCATTGTATCAAAATTTTTTGTCAAAGACAACAAGTTTTTGTTCCCAACTTTTGCCTACCAATCTTCCTTAATATAATTGTTGGGTTGTTTTATGTCGTCATAAAAATCTCTATACTGCTCCGAAAACTTTTTTGGTGGCTGTTCAAAGTCTTCATTGTCGTATGCTTCCACATCTTGCTGTTCGGCAAGTTTCAATAATTCCAATTTATCCATTTTTTCTCCTTGTGGCTTAGCAATTTCGATTGTCGCCAATGCCCCCTCAACTTTTATCTCTACAAAGGTTATAATATCTCCCAAAGTTTTGACGACTTCTCAAAACTTCTGCCACTTATATTTTTTAGTTTCTCTTTTTCTTCTTCTGTCAAGCATTGCTCGTTTTTCAAGTCTTTAAAACAAAGTTTAACACATTCTAGCCTTTGCGTGCTTGCTCCAAAAGTCTTGTTTGTCGCCTTGCTTCCGTATTTGTTATCCCCCACAACAGGGTATCCGAGATGAGCCAAGTGCGCCCTAATCTGATGCGTTCTGCCCGTTAAAAGTTTGCACAAAACAAGACTGCTTTTATCGCCCACTTTCACCGTTTCAAACTGTGTCAAAATTTCCACATAATTTGGTTTCAAATTGTCACTTACAATCACCCTAGACTTCTTTGCATCTTTAAACAAATATGCCTTGCAAATCTTTCCATCAAAGTGACTATTGCCCACCACTTCGCAAAGATAATATTTTTCTACAAGTGAATTTTTAAACACCTTTTCAAGTCCAGTTTTTGTTGTCAAATTTTTTGCAAAAATCATAACACCAGATGTGTTTCTGTCCAGCCTGTTTACAGCAAAAGCAGAAAGCGCACTTTCAACAGAATTTTCTCCGCAAGTTTCCACCCCGCAAGGCTTGTCAACAACTACAATATTGTCATCTTCAAAAAGTCTTTCAATGAACACATCTTTCTTCCCATCTTCCACAAAACATTCCACCTTATCCCCCGTTTCAATTTGAATGTTTTTAGAAACACGCTTGCCGTTGACTTTTATATCCTTTTTCCTAAACAATTTTTGCACACACAAAAAATCAAGCCCCACGCTTTGCAGAAACTTTTTTAACTCACAATTTTCTTTTGCCACAAACTCCAACTTTTTCACACTAAAATTGTATCACTCATTTCTCTATTTTGCAACAAAAAAAATCTCTGGCATATCACTTTGCCAGAGATTTTTCCATAGAATATTTTTCAAGATATTCCTTTATTTCAAAAAGTTCCTCCAAAACAGTTGATGCACCGCCTGTAAGTCCCACCACTTTGCACTTGTCAAAAGCCCCACTTTCTGCAAGTCCTTTCACATCTTCCAAATTTTCCACCAAAAAACAATTTGCTTTTGTTTTTAAGTTGTTAAAAAGTTCTTTTGTGTTACTCGAGTTTTTGCCACCAACAACAATCATTGCGTCAACCTCTTTTGCAAGATTTTCCGAACTCTCGTTTATTCGTCTTTGAGCATTGCAAGTGGTGTTGCGATAATCAAATTCCTTGCCATTTTCCTCAAGAAAATTCTTAATTTTTGCAATCATCTCATCTGCCCTTTTGCAAGAAAAAGTTATTTGCACCGTTAGAAAGTATTTTGCATAATCAAGCGAAATATTTTTTATGTCTTCTTCATCTTCAACAAAAATAGGGCTGTCGCACCAGCCAGCAGTCCCCGCTACTTCTGGGTGCATAACTCCGCTTTTCTTCCCATATTTGCCAAGAATAATGACCTTATACCCTTCGTCACTTTTCCTTTGAGCAAGCAAATTTATCGCCTTTACATTTGGGCAAGTGCCGTCAACAAATTCAATTCCGTTCTGCTTAAAATATTCAAAAGTTGCCTTCCCTTCGCCATGAGCCCGAATTACAACAGTTTCCCCCTTTTGCAATTCCGTCAAAGTTTCTTTTTGCACAGCCCCCGCATTAAGAAGTTTGCCCGTTGTGGTCTTGTTGTGCAAAATCTGCTTGAAAAGAACAACTCTTTTCCCCTTTGCAAGACATTCTTCCGCCAAGGTTACAGCCCGCCTCGCCCCAAAACACAAACAACATTCCTTTGCAATTTCAACTTTCATACCCGCCTCACATCTTAAATATGCTATCACAAATTGCCCCAACTTGTCAATTCACATCAAACCCTCTTAAAACTCTTGCCTTTTGCCAAAACATCTGCTACAATATCCTTGTAAAAAATTTTATGTTCCAATAGCTCAGTTGGATAGAGCGTCCCCCTCCTAAGGGGAAGGTCGGGGGTTCAAATCCCTTTTGGAACACCAGCATTTATGCGG
>CAKVNA010000041.1 GCA_934776915.1 uncultured Clostridia bacterium | reverse complement strand
TTGCTATTGTATCCAACAATGGTGCAACCCTTGCAGAAAAGATAGAAATCAGAGATAAGCTGGCTGATATTGTAGCAGTGTGCAACCATTTCGTTTGTAATTTTGTTTACTTTCGTTGCATCTGGTGGAATTGGCCTTGAAGGTCTGACAAGAGTTGTCCAAAACTCGCTAAATTCACCATTTTCAATTTTTAAAGCACCTATTTCAATAATTTCGTCACGAGCTGGGTCAACACCTGTTGTTTCAAGGTCATAAACTACAAATTTTCCCTTTTCCACTTGTTCAGACAACTTTCTTTCAAAAAATAGACTTGTTTGTCGTTCGCTTGTATATTTTTGTGGTCTAACAAAGCGATAATCTGTAATTTCGTCTTGATTTTCCACTGTTACAATTTCATTTTTGTTTGGCAAGTCGCAAAGAGAGATATTTTTTATGGTCATATCAAACCCGCCATTAAATTTTGTAATTTTCCCCTCAACAACAACTGTGTTGCCGTTTGAAAGCAGGTGCATTTTGTGATAGCCCTCTTTGCTTGGGAACACAACGCAATTTATCTTTCCCGTTTCGTCTTTAAGTTGCAAGGAAAAATATGGTTTTTGAATTGGCTCTTCTTCGCCATTTTCATTGACTTTTGTTCGCTTGCTTTTAAAAGATTTTTCTGTAAGGAAACAAATAGTTCCCCCCAAAACGCAAGTGTCATACTCTCTGTTTACACTTTTTATGTATCGTGGAGAAAGTGTTATTTCCTTCCCCAAAATAGCTTTTTTGTTTTGCACAAAATATTTGTCATGACTTTGAGCAACAAGACTGTCTAGGTCACTTTTAATTCTGATTTCTCGCAGTCTATCTTCAAGCATTTTCTCACTGTTTGTTTGTTTTTCAATACACTCGGTTTTTATGTCAAACTCTGTGCAAAAGTTTTGTTTTAAATTATTTTCAAGATTTCTGGCAATGCCATTTTTTTCAAAATAATCTACAAGCGATTGCTCCATTTTTAAAATTATTTCCACTGGAAAAGTTAAGTTTATAACAATATCTTCCTTTGACAAGGCTTGCGACACAATGGGGTTATTTTTGGCAAGAAATTTTTGCGTTTGTTCCAAAATAAGTGGAATTTCTATAAAGCTCTTGTTTATTCCAACATTCACCCTGCAAGGTGCGGAAATATACTCCCTAACTACTTGTTCAATTTCCAATTTATCGTCATCTGTTAAGGTCTTTTCTGCAGGATATATAAACTGAATATTGCAACAATTTTTTGTAGCATCAAAAAAAACTTGCTTCAGTCTGATAAAACTGAATTTGTCGCAAGTTTTTTTGTTTATATAATTTAAAAATTCTTGTTTTGTTGCCATGTGTATATTTTAAAGCACAAAATGTAATATGTCAACTATCAAAACGAATGCCAACAGAAAAACAAGTCCAAAGAAGTGAATATTTGCTTCAATCTTCCTATTTATTGGCTTGCCACGAACCCCTTCTATGCCCACAAACACCATTCTCGCCCCGTCAAGCGCTGGGAAAGGAAGAAGATTGAACACCGCAAGATTTATTGAAATAAGTGGGAACAAAAGCAAAAGATTTGCCATATTGGTGTGAGCCACTTGAGCCATGGTAACAACTGTTGTCACTGTTCCGCCGATGTTTGAAATGGCAAGCTGGCAAGTTATAAGTTGCCACAAGATTATAAGAATTTTCCACGCCCACTTGAAGCAAAACACAAACGACCCGCCAAGTGCCTCGAAGAAGCCATATTTGTAGTTTGCGGTGTTAATTCCAATAATGGAGGTTTTTAGTATCAAATCGCTGTAATTATCTGCCGTTCCAGAGGTTGACTCAATAAGAAAAGTTTTCCCAAGTTCTGTTTCTTTTACAAGATAGCCATTTGGGGTTTGCTCCGCATTGAAATATGCCACTGGCACACCGTTTGCGTCTAATTTTGCAAGCTGATACTTGCCCGGCAGTTCTGCGTTGTAGATAATTGTATAGTTATAATTTTCACCGTCAAGAGAATATTTTTTTGCATATGTGAAGTCTTTTACAACTTGACTTGGGACACTATCCCACATTTTTTTTGAAACAACAATGTCTTTGTATTCCCCATTGCGTTCCACTGTTATTGTAAAGTTTTCGTCATAGTCATATTCGGTGATTAGGGTATGAAAATATTTGTCATAAACAAAGTCTGTTGTAACGCCATTTACTGCCGTTATTCTATCACCTTCCATAAGCCAAGTTTCTGCGGTGGCAGTGGGTGGAAGATTTACTTTTGCTACAACAACATTGTCCGCATAGCCAAAGCACATAAGAAAAATTACTGACACAAGAAGTGCTGACAAAAAGTTGAAAAAAGGCCCCATAAAAAGCACGATAAGTCGCTTCCAAACGGGCTGAGAGTTGAAGGAACCTTCTTTTTCGCCCTCCTCGTCCTCGCCGTCAAACGCACAATATCCGCCAAGTGGAACAAGTCTTATTGCAAACTTTGTTCCGTCTTTCATGTTTTTTTGAAACAATGCTTTGCCAAAGCCAATGGAAAATTCGTTGATTTTAAATTTCAACAACTTTCCAGCGGTGAAATGCCCAAACTCGTGCACGGTTATCATAACCATAAGCACAAGAATGGCTATGGCGATATACAAAACCCAACTAAAAAAGCTCATTCTCTCCCCTTTTGCCTACATAATATTTCTATTACACAACGAACAATTTAACACAAACCATTGCGTTTTTAAGTAATATCAAGTCAATTTTTTACAAAAAATCAAAACTTATTAGTTTAAGATGAAAATCAAAAATTATTAGCCGAACAAGAAAAGCAAGCAAACAAACACATATGGAGTGGCATAAATTATGCTGTCAAGTCTGTCAAGCACGCCGCCATGACTTCTGAACAAGTCGCCAGCGTCTTTAACTCCCGCTTTGCGTTTGACTGCAGACTCAAAAATGTCACCAACTTCGGCAACTATTGCACCTACAAGACCAACTATTGCAAATTCCCAAAATGCGACTTGTGAGAACACATCTTTGTAAATAGCACCCGCCACAAAATAGACCAAAATAGCACCTAAAATACCGCCTAAAAGACCAAATAATGCGCCTGAAATTGTCTTTTTTGGGCTGATTTTTGGGCAAAGTTTTTTGCCGCCAATCCATGTGCCAAAAAGCATTGCAAAAGTGTCTTCAAGGCAGCAAATTGCAAATATAAGAATTATGCCAACAAGCCCCATTTTTGAGCCTTCTGTGTTGGCTGAAAATGCCACAAGTCCCAAGTCTTGGCAGTGATTGAGCATGGACATAAACAGAAGCATTACACTTGGATACAAGATTGCAAAAAGTGTATTGTTTGACTTGAAAAATGCAAATCTTGTTGTGGACATGCCCACCGCCCTGCGGAATTCATCTTGCTCTGTATCAGATTTAAAGACAAATGCAGAACCCAAGAAAACTGTGAGATAAACAAGACCAATAACCACCGCTTCGCACACGAAGATTAAAATTGCACTGAGTGAGCAAAGATACCCTACAACTGCGGTTAAAAATATTAAAGTGGTGGCAATTTCTGGCACCCATTTGAAGCATGGCATGCCGGACTTTAGTTGCAAGCGTGCAAATTCAACTGTTGCAAAAAGTGCAAAAGTCAAAATGATTGCGTCAAACACATATGGTGAAAAATAATCAACCACAAGCATTGCACATAGAACAAGCGTGAGCAAAAGCCCAATTTTAACTTTATCTTTCATTTTTTTTATCCTTCTTTTTGTTTATAAGTTATCCACCAAAAAATCCATGTTTTTTGCAAAAATTTGTCAAATTATGTTGAAAAATGTATTTTTGGTGGTGTAAATGCGTTTTATGACATCAACTTATGCACAAATTTATCACATTTTGAGCAAAATTTCAAGCCTTTTGCTCTTTTATTTTTCCAAAACGCCTATCTCGTTTCTGATAAGCCACAATCGCCTCGTCAAGTTCCCTTTCCCTAAAATCTGGCCAATTAGTTTTTGGGAAGTAGAGTTCGGCATATGCCATTTGCCACATCATAAAGTTGCTAACTCGCATTTCCCCGCTGGTTCTTATCACAAGGTCTGGATCTGGAAGTTCTGGCACATCAAGATATTTTGCAAAGGTTTCTTCGTCAATATCTTTAAGTCCTTTTGCCAAAATTTTGTTGCACGCACGCACAATTTCTGCTCGTCCGCCATAGTTTAGGGCAATGTTTACAACCATGCCTGTATGGTTTTTGGTTTTTGAGATAAGGTCGGAAATTTCGTCAACCAGTTCCTTATTTACTTTAGCAATTTTTGAATAGTCGCCAATTACGCAAAATCTTAAGTCAGAGTCAAGATACTCTTGTTTTTTCTTTTTCAAAAGTTCAAAGCAAAGGCGAAAAATCTCGGTGACTTCTTCTTCGGACCTTTTCCAATTTTCGGTGGAAAAAGCAAAGAATGACACCACTTTTATCCCCAATTCCCTTGCGTGACGGACTATGCATGTAAGCGAGTCAACGCCAATTTTGTGACCATAGGTGCGTGGCATTCCCCGTTTTTTTGCCCAACGGCCATTGCCGTCCATAATAAACGCCACATGCTTTGGCATTCGTGACATATCAATTTTCTCTTTTTTCTTTTTAAAAAACATGTCTATCCTCTTACACTTCCATAATTTCTTTTTCTTTTGAAGTGCAAAGGTCGTCAATTATGCCGTTGTATTTGTCAACCATTTTTTGAACTTTCTCATTGGCTGTTTCAAGTTCATCTTTGGTCAGTTGCTTGTCTTTTTCTGCAGACTTAAAGACTTCCAAAATGTCTTTTCTAAGGCCACGAACAGAAATGCGGGTTTCCTCTGCAAGTGTGCGGACTTCCTTTGCAATTTCCTTGCGTCTGTCCTCTGTTAGACTTGGGAACACCAAGCGAATAAGTCTGCCGTCATCTGTTGGGGTTACACCAATGTCGCTGGACATAATTGCCTTGTTAATTTCCTTAACTGTAGAGATGTCCCATGGAGAGATGATTATCATTCTGGCTTCTGGCACAGAAATGTTTGCCATTTGTGAAATTGGAGTCATAACGCCATAGTAGTTGGCGCAAACTTTGTCAAGCATTCTTGGGTTTGCCCTGCCCGCACGAATAATGGAATAGTCATATTTCATGCGGTCAATTCTTTTGGAAAGGTTTTCTTCAAATTCCAAAAAGTTAATATCAAAATCTTCTAACATAAATACCTACCTTTATTTGATACAATATATCTTACAACAAATTTTAAAAACTAGCAAACAAAATGAATACAGAAAAAAATATTTTTGCAAAAAAATATCAAAAAACATATCCCCCACTCTTTGCCAAAAATTGCCATGCAACTGTAGGGACAAACTGCACAAAATAGATTTGCAAGGAGGTAAAACATGAACTGTGATATGTTGCTTGGAATAATGCTTGGGGGCATTGCAGGGGCAACTGTTGTGGCACTTTGCAAACCAGCGCAAAATGCGGTGAAGAAAACAGCAGAAACCCTAAAAGAAGAAACCCAAAACATAATTCAAAAAGCAAAAAGCAAGTAAGTCATATCTCTTGCAAAGAAAAAGACCTTTCAGTCCCACCCTTCCCACGAGAAGAAGCGACAATCAAAAGGTCTTTTTTGTTAATCTCATTTGGTTCTATCAGGAGCACCAGAGTTTTTCCACACCTCTACTTTTTTGCTTGCTGTTGAACAAACTATGACGCCATTTGCAATATCTGTTTCCGTCCCAATTTTTGTAAAAGAATAAGCACCTACGGCAATGTCAGAAGTATCGGCAGTGTAATAATATCCGCTTCCAGCACTTGGCAAATCTATTGTATAACCGCTATGAAGATTGTATGGCAGAGTTATTGAATTAAGGGCGGAGCAAGCATCAAACATGTAATTAAAATTAGTGCATGCTTGCAAATTAAAATTACCAAGGTTTAGACTAGTTAACCTGGAGCAACCATTGAACATATCATTCATACTCGTCACATTGCTAGTGTCAAAGCTGCTTAAGTTAAGACTTGTTAGTCCAGAACATTCATAGAACATCCAACCCATATCCGTCACTTTGCTGGTATCAAAATTGCTTAAGTTAAGACTTGTTAGTCCAGAACAACGCCTGAACATATCCATCATATTCGTCACATTGCTGGTGTTAAAATTGCTTAAATCTAGGTTTATTAGAGATTTGCAGTTACAAAACATACCCAACATATCGGTCACAATGCTAGTATTAAAGTTGGATAAATCTATGGTTGTCATTTTTTCACAAAGATCAAACAATTGATAGCTACTCTGTGGGGCATAAATGGTGTTTGGTGAATAAATAACAATTTTTGACTTGTTGCTATTCCAGTAGGCTGTAACATCAGAAATTCCTGGGGCTGTTGTGTAGGCAGAAGTGCTTGTTGCACTGTTTGTGCCAACTGACTTGCTATTTGAAAGTCCGCTTGTTTGGGCTGAGTCTTTTGTAAAAATAAGGGTTGTTACATTGTTGTCTCCTATATTTTCTATACCTATGTTAAGGCGTTCTTTCCAGTCGCGGCTAAGAAAGGCTACCCCCCCCCCCGTGGTGGTTGTAAGCGTGAATTTGAAGCCGTTTGCGGTGTTTGCGGTGTAACTTCCTTTAAGGCCAGAGATAATTTCTACAAGCATATAGACCTTGCCTGTTTCTTGATAGCCCAAGGTTAGGCTTTGACTTGAAAGTGAGGAATAGTCAACACCGTTAGATTTTATTTGGCTGGCGAGGTTTGAAAGGT
>CAKVNA010000040.1 GCA_934776915.1 uncultured Clostridia bacterium | reverse complement strand
ATATGGCGAAAACTGGCAAGACACAGTGTCGCTTGAATCGGCAACTATAATGTCACTTTTGCACGACATATGCAAGGTAGATTGCTACAAGATGGAACTTAGAAATGTAAAAGTTGATGGCGAATGGGTCAAACAACCATATTATGCCTATGACGAATCTTTGCCTTATGGACATGGTGAAAAATCTGTATATATCATTTCAAGCTTCTTCAAACTTTCTCGTGAAGAAGCCATGGCAATAAACTGGCATATGGGTGGGTTTGACCAAAGAGTTTTGGGTGGAAGTTATGCTTTAAGCAACGCTTATTATCAATATCCAGTGGCAGTTTTGTTGCATGTAAGTGATGTGCAAGCAACATATCTTGACGAAACTTGCCAAAAATAATATAGCAAAAAAGTGAGAATTTTATGGACAAAGAAAAACTTGTAATCATAGACGGCAACAGCCTAATTAACAGGGCATTTTATGCCTTGCCACTTTTAACAAACAGCAAAGGCGAATTTTCAAACGGAGTCTATGGCTTCACAAATATTCTTATAAAAGCAATTTTGGAAATAAAGCCAAAGTATATTGTTGTGGCTCTTGACTATGGCAAAAAAACTTTTAGAAATAGTATGTATGGTGCTTACAAAGCCAACAGAAAGCCAACCCCAAAGGAACTTGCAAGTCAATTTCCAATATTAAGAAAACTTCTTTCTGCCATGGGTATAAACCACATGGAAATTGAAGGTTTTGAAGGAGACGATATTATAGGGTCAATAAGCAAAATGTTTGACACCGAAAATATTATCGTAACTGGAGATAGAGATGCCTTGCAACTTATTTCTCCAAATACTCAAGTTTGGATAACCAAAAAGGGCATAACAGAAGTTAAGGAAATGGACGAGCAAGCATATTATGATGAATATGGGCTTTATCCAAATCAAGTGGTGGACCTCAAAGCACTTATGGGCGACAGTTCTGACAACATTCCGGGGGTCGCTGGTGTTGGTGAAATAACTGCAACAAGTCTTTTAAAAGAGTTTGGTTCGCTTGACAATATCTATGCAAATCTTGACAAAGTGAAAGAAAAATATCGCACAAAACTAGAGGCAGACAAGGAAAGTGCCTATCTCAGCCGTGACCTCGCAACAATCAAAACGGATATGGTTCTCGACTTAAAACTTGAAGATTTGACTTATCCATTCCCATTTTCGCAGGAAGTCTATAACTTTTTCAAAGAGTATGAATTTAACAGTCTGCTCAAAAAATCTGACCTATTTGCAAACGCACCACAAGACGAGGCCTTTGAAAAGTATAATGCAAATAGGATAGAAATTTCCTCCCCAACAGATGTCACAAAGCAACTTGCTCACATTGAAAGAGCAGGTGAGTTTTGCTTTGAAATAACAAACGACAAGTTCTCATTTGCCTATGACAAAAATTGTGAATTTTGGTGTAATATAACTCATGACCTTATAGGCGGAACAAACATTGACGGCATATTAAAAGTTTTAAAACCAATTTTTGAAGATGAAAACATAAAGAAAATAACTTATGACAAAAAACAAATGATGCACATTTTGGACAGATACAATATTCTGCTTAAAAGTTGTGATTTTGACGCTCTCTTGGCATATTATCTCTTGTGCGTTGGTGAAAGGGAGTGCAACAAAGGCAATTTGTTTTCCAAATATTCGCTTGAAGAAAACTATCAAGCAGTCAACTTGTTCTATCTTCACGAAAAATTGCTCTATGACCTAGAAAATCAAGGGCTTAAAAAACTTTATGACGAAATTGAATTTCCACTTATTGATGTCTTATATAACATGGAGAAAACGGGTTTTAAAATTGACAAAGACATCTTGGCAGACCTCCAAAATAGATACTCTCTTGAAGTGGAAGAAATGGAACAAACAATAAAACGCCTTGCTGGAGTCGATTTTAATGTAAATTCCCCAAAACAACTCGGTGAAGTGCTGTTTGACAAACTTGGGCTTACAAGTTACAACAATAGAAAAAAATCCACCAGCATAGAACACTTGCAAGAGATGTATGACCTTCACCCAATCGTTCCAGCAATTATCCGTTATAGGAAAATTAGCAAACTCCTTACAACCTATCTTGAGCCATACAATGTTTTAGTCAAAAAAGATGAACTTGTCCACACAGTTTTCAATCAAACGCTAACTGCAACAGGCAGACTAAGTTCCAGCGAACCAAACTTGCAAAATATCCCAGTAAGAGAAGACGAGGGCAGGTCGCTGAGGAAAATGTTTGTGTCAAGATATGCTGACGGACTTTTGGTCAGTGCAGATTATTCGCAAATTGAACTCAGAATTTTGGCACACTGCTCGGGTGACGAAACGCTTATATCTGCTTTTAACAACAATATTGACATTCATTCGCTTACAGCCAGCGAAGTGTTTGGTGTGCCAATTCAAGAAGTTACTCCTCAAATGCGCCGAATGGCAAAAGCAGTCAATTTTGGAATTATTTATGGCATATCGGAGTTTGGCTTGTCGCAAAACATCAGCACATCTGTCAAGCAAGCCAAAACATACATTGACCAATATTTCGCCCGCTATCCAAAAGTCAAAGCCTACATGGACGGCAATGTTGAAAATGCCAAACGAACGGGTTATGCCTTTTCAATTTTTGGCAGAAGAAGAAAAATAAATGAACTTTTGTCCAGAAACTATCTTATCCGCAACTTTGGCGAAAGGGTTGCAATGAATATGCCACTTCAAGGCACAGCAAGCGATATTATAAAACTCGCAATGATAAAAGTTGACCAAACTCTGTCCGAGCGAGGAATGAAAAGCAAACTTATTCTGCAAGTCCATGACGAATTGATTGTTGACGCCCCAAGGGAAGAAGCGGTGGAGGTTGCCAAAATCTTGCGTGATAGCATGGAGAATGTTGTAAAACTTAGCGTGCCACTTCTTGTAGATGTCACAACGGGCAAAAACTGGTTTGATTGCTAACCATTTAATAATAAATTTTTAGTTTTGTAATAAAATAAGGATATGAAAGGAAAACGCATTTTCATATCCTTTTTTGTTGTGATAATTATTATTGCTAGTGTTGCAATCTTTTTTGCTGTGCGTTATCCGCTGAATTACTCAGAATATATATTATCTTATAGCAAACTTTATAATCTAGACCCAATATTAGTCGCCAGTTTAATAAATGAAGAAAGTTCTTTTGACAACACCGCCACATCTTCTCGTGGGGCTGTGGGACTTATGCAACTTATGCCACAAACAGCAAAATATATCTGCGACCTAACAAGTGAGAACTATGAGAATATAAACCTTCTTGACCCAGAAACAAATATAAAATTAGGTTGCTGTTATCTTGCATATTTGACAGAAAAGTTTGATAACACAACCTCAGTCCTATGTGCCTACAATGCTGGTGAGCATACAGTTAGACTTTGGATTGCAAATGAAAAGAATTCCATTGATGGCAAAACTCTTTCTAATATTCCATATTCGCAAACAAAAGCTTATGTGGACAAAATTATAAAGGGAATGAAAATTTATAAATTTAGAATAAAAAAATGATATGATTTGGATAATATTTACTACCTTACAAATACTAATACCATGAAAGCCCTTATAATAACTTCTGCTATCATATTATTTTTGCTTTTTGTCCCCCTTAGGATAAAAGTGAAGATTAACTATGATTTTTTGCAAAACTATGGGTTTTCTTCGGGATATTTTTTTAATCTACGACTTTTTTTATTTGGAATGCGGCTTCTTCCGAACAAAATTCATTTGGAAGGCAAGAAGAAGCAACTAAATATCACCCTCATTGACTTTGGTGACAAAAAATCTTTTGGCGAAGAATACTTTTCAACACTTATCAAGTTGCTAAAACTAAAGCATGTAAGAGTGCTGTCACACATTGGCTTTGAGGACAACTGCATGCTTTCTTGCCTTATATGCGGCGGTCTTAATGCAGTGTTTGGCTCGCTTGCATGTGTTGCAACAAAGAATGACGCCGTTCCGTTTGAAATTAACAATTTCCCCGACTTTTTAAAGCCCAACTTACTCTGTGGATTTTCGTCTAGTGTCGATATTACAATATTTAAGTTGCTGCTCGTACTTATAAAAACAATTTCAAAAAAAAATTAGAGGTGTAAAAAATGGAAGAAAAGAAACCAGTGGAAAGCGTGCTTGAGAACACACTTAGAAATTTAAAATCAATGGTGGATATTGATTGTATTGTTGGCAGTCCCATTTCACAAGACGGCTCTTGCATAATTCCAATTTCCAAGGTGGCAGTTGGTTTTGTGTCTGGTGGCGGCGAATACAACACCAAAAAGAAAAAGGTCGTCTATCCTTTTGCAGGTGGAAGCGGTGGCGGGTGCAATATCACTCCCATTGGCTTTTTGGTCGTAACAAAGGATAAGGTGCAGTTTATAAAAGTGGAAGCAGAAAGTAATGTTGAAAAGGTTGTTGACATTGTCAAGAACATTGTGACAAAAGTAAAATAAGGTGGGGAGTATATGGACAAATCTTATATAAAATTCAAACTTAAAAAAAGTTTGCTCATATTCGCAGTGTTCTTTTTTGTGGCAATACTTGTTGCAAGTTCTTTTGCCATGCAAACTAATCTCGTGTCTGCCGCCCCCGAGGGAATAAATTGCTCTGCAAAGTCAATGATAGTTATTGAATCGTCACAAGGCAAAGTTCTTTATGCCAAAAATGAAAACGAGAAGCTTCCAATGGCAAGCACAACAAAAATTGTCACCGCACTAACTGTTATTGAAAATGTTGACGACCTAGACAAACTTGTAACAGTGCCAAAGCAAGCAACTCTTGTTGAAGGCAGTTCAATTTATCTTAAAGAAAACGAACAACTAACGATAAAACAACTGCTCTATGGGCTTATGCTCCAATCGGGCAATGATTCAGCGTTGACACTTGCTCTTGAAGTTGGCAAGGGGAATGTCCAAATTTTTGCAGAAATGATGAATGAAACAGCACTTAAATGTGGTTGTAAGGATAGTCATTTTGTCACCCCACATGGGCTTGACGACCCCGAACATTTTACAACCGCCAGCGATCTTGCCAAAATAACAGCCGTTGCCCTCAAAAATCCAGTTTTCAGAGAAATTGTTTCTTGCCCAAAATATATCATTCGTGCAACAGAACACAACACTGCAAGAACTCTTATAAACAAAAACAAACTTTTAAAAAGTCTTGAAGGTTGCATAGGCGTTAAGACAGGCTACACCAAAAAGTCTGGAAGATGTCTTGTATCAGCGTGCAAAAGGGATAATATGGAAGTTGTGTGTGTTGTTTTAAACTGTGGCCCAATGTTTGAAGAAAGCATGGAACTTATAAACAAAGCTTATGGGGAATATAGACATTATGATATTCTATCAAAATACAAAGTAGTTGACAATGTAACAGTTGACAACGGGGAAAACTCATCTATGCGAATTTTCCACAAAAATGGCTTTTCCGTTGTGTGCAAAAAGGGAGAAGAAGACAAATATACGGTGAAATATGACTACCCAACAAATGTCAAAGCACCATTAGCCAAGGGACAAAAAATTGGAGAAGTTAAAATTTATTATGATAATAACTTGATTTTTACCGAAGATTTGTGTAGTATTGAAGATGTGGGGACAATTAAGCCCGAAACAAAACTAAAAGATATACTGGACAAATGGTAAAATGATTAGAATTAACAAATACATCGCACAATCTGGCTTGTGCTCAAGAAGAAAAGCCGAAGAACTTATAAGAAACGGTCAAGTGGAAATAAACGGTAAAAAAGTTGTTGACCTTGCAACAACGGTTGACGAGAAGAAAGACATTGTTATGGTTGACGGGCAGAAAATTACACCAGCAGAAGAAAAAGTGTATTATATGCTCAACAAACCTAAAGGCGTTGTAACATCGCTTTCTGACGATAGGGACAGAAAGTCAATTATAGATTATATCGGGGATACAGACAGACGCATATATCCCGTTGGCAGACTTGACTATGACAGCGAGGGTCTTCTTCTTTTGACAAATGACGGAGATATGACCTACAAACTCACTCACCCAAAGTTTGAAATCCCAAAGACATATATTGTCAAAGTGGAGGGCGAAATAAAGGAAAGTGAACTTGCAGTGCTTCGTGCCGGGGTTGTTATTGACGGCGAAAGATATGGCAAGTGTAAAGCAAAACTTGTAAAGTATGAGCAAGGCATGTCAAAGATAGAAATGACAATTTACGAAGGAAAAAATAGGGAGATAAGAAAAATGTTTGACGCAATAGGCAAGGAAGTTCAATTCCTTAAAAGAACAAACTTTGCAGGGCTTCGCTTGGGTGGGCTAAAGCGTGGTGAAATTCGCCCTTTGAAAGACTGTGAAGTTGAATATTTAAAACATCTTACAAATTCTTTGGTTGAATAAAAACATATATCCATTCTACAACTTTTGCTTGTCGAATGGATTTTTTTAACTTTTTTTGTGCAAATACTTTAATTTATAAACAAAGTGTGATAAAATAATATATATGGAAATCGTAATTATAGGTGGCGGAGCAAGTGGGCTTATGTGTGCAAGTGCTTGTTCGGAAAATAAGAATTGCCATGTGACTCTTTTAGAAAAAAATGAAAAGCTTGGCAAAAAATTGTATATAACAGGCAAGGGCAGATGCAATGTAACAAATCTTTGTGACGCTGAGGAATTTTTGCACAATGTTACAACTGGCAGCAAATTTTTGTATTCTGCAATAAATGCTTTCCCACCACAAAAAACAGTCCAATTTTTTGAAGACCATGGAACACCACTTAAGGTTGA
>CAKVNA010000039.1 GCA_934776915.1 uncultured Clostridia bacterium | reverse complement strand
GTGTTGTGCCTGTATATTGAAGGTAGCCATCAAGATTAAGCCCTTGATAAGATAGTCTTCTTTCAAATTCTTTGATAAAGTCTTCAACTTGGTTATCAATCATAACTTGTGGAATTTCAACTTTTGCATTGTCGCAAATTTTGTCAATAAGTTTTGATTCTGCGTCATGTTGTTCTTGTTTTGTTTTTCTATCAAGAAGTTTTTTCTTTATGTCGTCTTTAAGTTCTTTAAGTGTAGAAAATTCGCTAACTTCGTCAGCAAACTTGTCGTCAAGTTCTGGATATTGTTTTTCCTTAACATCTTTAACAGTCACTTCAAAAACTGCTGGCTTGTTCTTAAGTTCTTCCACATGATAGTTCGCTGGGAAAGTGACTTTGACATCTTTCTTATCACCTTTTTTAAGTCCAATAAGTTGGTCTTCAAAGTTGTCAATAAAACTCTTTGAGCCGATTTCAAGGTCAAAATCTTCTGCAGAACCGCCATCAAACTTTTTGCCGTCAATCATGCCGACAAAGTCAATGGTTGCAGTGTCGCCGTTTTTAATTTCCCTTTCCACTGGGACAAATTTTACACGAGATTCCTTGATATGTTCAAGTTCGTGATTGACTTCTGATGCTGTAACCTTAACTTCATTCTTTTCAACAGTCAAGCCTTTGTAGTCACCAAGAGTAACTTCTGGCTCTGGTGTAATTTTAAGCACAAGTTCAAGTCCGTTTTCGTCAATTTTGCTGATGTTTACTTCTGGAGCAGAAACTGGTTTAATATCCTTTTCTTTTGAAAGCATTTCAAAATAATATCTGTAAAAGCAGTCGTCAATAGCGTCATCATAAAAAACAGTGTCGCCATAAGTCTTTTCAATAACCTTTCTTGGTGTGTGACCCTTTCTGAACCCTTGAACAGCATATTTTCCTTTGCCGTTTTCATAAGCGCGTTCAAGTGCTTCGTCCCATTCTTCCTTTGACACATTCAATTTAACTTCAATTCTCTTGTCGTCCAAAATTTTCTTTTCGTATTTCATTTTCTTCTCCTATTTATTCCCCAAAGGGATATGTGTTTTGTGCTTTTCAAAACATTTCGGGTGATATTATAGCAAACATTTTGCAAAAACACAATAATAAATTGCCCAAATTGTTGCAAATATTCAAATTGTTTCAAATTAGTTACATAAAGGACAAAATAATCTCATAAACAGCAATTATGCAAAGCCCAATTCCAACGAGCAAAAACAAAATTGCTGGGAGATAAAGCCCAAGTGACTTAGCGGAATTTTTTGCCTCCAATTTGTTTGCTGGTTCTTTGCCCACATAATAAATATCTTCGTCATAGTCTGTGTCCGTTATGTCAACATATAGGTCTTTTGTTGTATTGGAAGTTGACTTTTTATATCTTTTCCAAAATCTCACACCAAAATCTGTTGCAACAGCACCCAAGACAAGCAGCCCCAAATATGCAATTATTGCAGAAACGACCCCTATAACAAGCAACAAAACTGCCGCAACAAAAAGCAGAATTTCAAGCCAATAAGTTTTAAATATCGCACCAATTTTATCTTTAATGTTCATCACTTAACCTCAATATGCCTTTTAAATTTGCTCTTACAAAATTGCAAAGATTATAATAACCAAAACTGCAATGACAAATGCTATCATATATCCGCCATTTCTTTTTGACGAAGCATAAATTGCCCCGCATGAGCAAGTAACAATAAGCCCAGTCCAAAAAGCAATTTGGTTGCAGATATTTGCAAGTTTGCCACCCCAATCAAAAACTCTTAAGTCAAAAAATCTTAAGAGCATTGCCATGGCAACAAGCATCACCGAGCAATATGCCAAAACATTTATAACCCTTTTTGAATTCATCTTCTACTCCTTTTAGAATAAACTATATTATAATTTTATCATTGCAATTTTACTATGTCAAACAACAGTGTCATTTATTGCAAAAAAAATTTACTTTTTACCAAAAATTCGCTAATTTTCATCATTTTTCAAGCCTTTTTCTACAAGAAATCTCTCAAAGTTGCTTGGAAGTGGTGCATAAAATTCCATTCGCTCGCCTGTTTTTGGGTGAGTTAAAATAAGTCTTTCTGCGTGCAACAGTTGCCCCGCAAGTCCAAATTTTTCTTCTTTCCTGCCATAAAGTTTGTCGCCAACAACGGGGTGTCCTATGTGTTTTGCATGGACTCTAATTTGGTGAGTTCGCCCCGTTTTCAGTTCAAATTTAACAAGTGAAAAGCCCCTGTTTTCGTCAATAACGGTGTAGTGAGTTTCGGCATATCTTCCTTGCCCGCGAGGCACAACATAAATCATTTCGTGATGTTCCTTCCCTCGTGCAAGGTCGGTTGTTATAACTCCATTTTTGTTTTGAAAAATGCCATAGCACACCGCTTTATAAATTCTGTGACAAGTTTTGTCTTGAATTTGTTTTTGAAGATTGCTGTGACAAAAGTCGTTTTTTGCAACAACCAAAAGACCGGAAGTATCCTTGTCAATTCTATGCACAATTCCAGGGCGAATTTTGCCGTTTATGCCACTTAAATTTTTGGTGTGGAACATAAGTGCGTTGACCAGTGTTCCCGTCTTTAACTTCCCCGCAGGGTGAACAACCATACCTTGTGGCTTGTTTACAACTATAATATCGTCATCTTCATAAACAATGTCAAGCGAAATATTCTCAGGCAAAATGTCCGCCACCTCTGGCTCGGGGATAGTTATTTCAACCTTGTCACCAATATTTAGTTTGTATCCCGCTTTGACATTTTTCCCATTAACATAAACTTTGTTTTGGTCAATAAGATTTTTGATAAGGCTTCTTGATATGTCTGCAAGTTGTTCTGCCAAAAACACATCAAGCCTCTTGCCCTTGTCACTTATCACATCAAACTGTTGCATTACCCCTTCTTCGCAGTCGTCAATTTGCTCGTCAACTATATCTTTCAAATTTTCTTTCTCCTGTGGCAAGTGGCAGTTGCAATCAAAATTATCTTTGTTTTTTTGACACTTAACACTGTGATTGTTTTCTTGCATATTTTCACAAGCAAAATTGTTTTCCTGCAAAATGTCCTTAATATTTAGTTTAACTTTTTTCTTATCTTTCATATTCTCCTCAACTATTTGCCGCGTCCTCTTTGTCTTTGTGGACAAAGAAAATGTAAATTAAAAGAAGTGCCATACCAATGCACAAAAAACTGTCTGCCACATTGAATGTTGGAAATTCTGTGGCAAATTCAAAATACAAAAAGTCCCTAACTCCACCAAGGAAAATTCGGTCAATAAAATTCCCACACGCTCCGCCCACGACAAACGACATGGCAATGGTGTATAGTGGGTGTGTTATGCGAAGTTTGCTTTCAACCACAGCAACAACAATAAAGAACACAACAGTTGCCGCAATAAGCAGCCACAAATGTTCACCCAAAAATCCCCATGCTCCGCCAGTATTCAACCCCTGCACTTTTCTTATGCCAATAAGCCCTGGGATAAGTTCCAAATCTTTGCCAAAAAAAACTACCTTGCAAATGATGTCTGCCACCACAACCCCGACCGTTATGCAAAGTTTTATAAAAAAATTTTTCCATTCAGATTTTGTAAAATTGCTCATACAAATATTATACAACAAATACTATTATTTTCAAAATAAAAAAAGCCCCTGCATTGCAAGGCGCTTTTTGTCTTGTCTGTTGTTATTTTGCTTGGGTCATAATGTTTATTCCCTCTGGAGCAAGCAAGAATAGGTCGCCTTGAAGTCTTTTTATGCTTCCTTTTAGGGCATAAACTGCACCGCTTAAGAATTGCAAAATTTTCTCTGAGTCTTGAGGTTTAAGTTGCCCAAGGTTTACAATACACGCTTCCTTTCGCCTTAAACATTCTACAAGAATTCTTATGTCGTTGTTATCTTTTGGAGTGTAAATAATGAGATTTTTGCCACCAACTCCGCTTAGGTCTGGAATTTGTGAAGAAACATTTGTGCTTTTGCTGTCAAATTCGCCAACAACAAAAGAATTGGCAAGCCCGTTGTCAAAATTGCTATATTTTTCTGTTGGTGTTTGTTCTTTTGGTTGTTTTTTGTTTTCTGGCACTTCTTCTTTGCCCGAAAAGCCCATTCCCTTAAAAATTGAATTGAAAAATCCCATTTTTTCTCCTTTGGATATTATATTTTACAAATATTCCCCACATATTGTCAAATATTTTAACGCCCCAAAATTTGTTATTTAGTCAAGTTTCAATCCGCCAACAAACTCTCTTATAAGGCTGTTTTTTGGCAAAATATTTGGGTCTATCGTTGAGCAATATTTAAATTTTTCAAGATAAACTGCAACTTGCCCTATGTGTCCTAGTTTTTGAAATTTGTCTAGCAAGATTTGTTTATACAAAAGTGGCTCGTAGGCATGAATTGTGTTTAGGACATAGTCGGCGGTTTTCTTAAAAGGTGTTATGTTTTTGTCTTCGCCACGGCAAACTTCTTCCCACATGTCAATGGTGTCTCCAATGGGACAATGTCTTTCCCTTTCGTCACGAGAAATTCGCCTTAAAAGTCTGAGTTGCCTTGGATAGAAAATTGTCTTTCGTCCGCAGACAAAGTTTTCGTCACAGCAGAGATAAATTCTAAAAATTTTGTCCACTTCAAGCCCTTCAACAATTTTTGGGTTAAGTGCGTGAATACCCTCCATAATTATTATCTCATGTCCTTTTAGACTGCACTCCACCCACTCTTTTTTTCTTTTGTGAGTGGCGAAGTCGAATTGTGGAGTTTTTGTTTTGCCCGTTTGCAAAATTTCCTTAAAACATCTTCTAACAGTGTCCACATCCAAGGCACAAATGTCTTCAATGTCGGGCTTGCCGTCCTCACGAAGTGGAAGAGTGTCCATATCTAGGAAAAACTGGTCCATGTTTAGTGTGTGTGAGCCAATGCCCAGTTTTTTAAGTTCTTCCCTAAGGCGAAAACTTGATGTTGTTTTGCCTGACGAAGAAGGCCCAGAAATCAAAACAATTCGTTGACCACGCACAGAAATTTCATTTGCTATTTCTCTTAGTTGGTTGGTATATTTTTTTTCTGCTTCTTCCACCAATTTGTATGGGTTTTCGTCTGCTAGTTCATTTATTCTTTCAATGTCAATTTTAGTTTCGTTCAAGATATTTTCCTCCAATATGTTTTATGACAAAGACCCAACAAATAGTTATAAAACACATCTCTTAAGTTTCAAAATATAATTTGTGAGCAATGGCTCGAAGTCCGTCACAATCCTGCGCTTTGGCACAAGTCAAAAGTTCTTTCGTTTTCCCCTCTGGAATGTCGTCAAGGTCAATTTTAATTTTCTTTATAAGAGTGCAAAATTCTTCCAAAGCTCTGTCAACAATTAGCAAGGTGGACAAGACAAAGTCGTCTTTTTCAAAGAAGTTTTTGAAATAATAAGTCCACTTTTCGCTTGTAAGATTGTCGAAAATCGTTTGGGCATAGGCACGAGAAGATGAGTTTACGCCGTCAAGGCTGCCAAGAAAGCCGACAAGGCTTGGCGTCACAACGCTTCGCAAGAAGAAATTTGGGAAGAATGAAATGTTGCTCAGTTCCCCAAGTGGAGCGGACTCATTTTTGCAGTTGTAGTCATAGTGAAGTGACAAAAAGAGTTGGCAATCTTTCAAAATGGAAGTTACAACGGAGATATCCGTTGAAAAGTCTTGCAACTTAATTTTGCCTTGCAAGTTGTTAAATGTCTTCACAACAAGCGAGCCTTCTGGCAAAGTTTTAAGATAATAAGCATAGAATTTTTTATCATTTAATGTTGCACTATCCCAAATGAAAGGAAGCAAATTTTCTGCGTTTTTGCAAAGAATTTTGCTGGACTTTGTTTCTTGTGGGTCGGCGGTTTTTAGAAGATAGAATAATATTTTGATAATAAGTTTTTTCTTTCTATCACTTGCCTCAACAATGTCTGCATAAGTTTCAGAATATGGCTCAATTTCCACTTCTTTTAGGGTGTTTAAAAGATTTACAATGCTCTCTGTAAATGAAGAAAAGTCTTTAAGCAAAATTGCGTCAAAAAGCGAAACGATTATGTATTTTGCTTTTTCTTTTTCAAGTTCCTCAATGGTTTTGTTTTCAGATTTTAAGCACTGGATAGTTTCCATAACTTCAATAATTTTCAACTTTTCTTCCCTTGTTATAAGCCCAAAGTCGCATGCAAGTCTTAGGATATAAATGTCGAAAAAGTTTGAAATATAAATTTTATCAATCCAATGAGTTATCCCAACTACAAGTTCCTCTCCGCAAGAAAACACTGCATCTCTTAAATATTTTATAGACTTGTCAAAAACATATTCCACAACATAATTATTCATGCCAGACGCAAAAGATGTTGTAACAAACTCCTTATCCTCAGGTGTTAAAGCACTGGGCGAATTTGCCACAATTTCTTCAAAAGACTTGTCGGAAATGTTGCACTTTTTCTTGGCATCATTCCACATTATTTTCATTTTTTAACCTCCTCGTAGAAGATTTCCCCCTCTTGAGAATGAAAATATACTCCCACGATTTTTCTCGTTCCAGAATTTATGATTGCGTATGCAGCCCTCTTTCTCGCCCCGCCTGTTATGGCTTTTTTTGAAAATTTGTCGGGTTTTATGAAAACATTATAAGCCCTAATTCTACCCATATTATCCACGATTGTTATGCCATCGTAGTTTAGCATGGATATAAACAACTCCGCTATATTTGTAAGTTTTGCCTCAGAGTAACTCTTGCTCATAAGGAAACTTTTTGAAAATTCTATAGGCTCTTCAAGCCAAATTCCGTCTGCGAAGAAGCCCTTGTCCTTGTAGTCTTTATCAACAACAACGCATATTGCCCCGTGAATGTCGTTTATGGCTCTGCGAAGGATATTTTCAAACATAATTTTAATTTCGTTAAGCTTTGTTTTGGTCGTTTTGAGTTTTGAAAAACTTGAATTGACAAAACATTTTATAACGCTTTCACGGTTGAGGAAATTGCTGTCATTTATGGAAAAATTGACGATAATATCCCCGCCTTTTGCCCCACGAAGTGATATTGCATAGGAACTTAATGTGTCAAGATAAATTAAATTTAGTTTTTCATTTGCTGTGATTGCTGGTGTTTCAAACAAAAGTTGTGAAAGTGATTTTTCTTTTATGCTGCTCATAACTTTGCAAATGCCATAGATG
>CAKVNA010000038.1 GCA_934776915.1 uncultured Clostridia bacterium | reverse complement strand
AAGGGCAATTTTGCTGCCACGGACATTGGCATTGAATGAGTCATCAAGAATAATGTTTGTTGGAGTTTTTATAATTTCAAGGCGGTGTGGCACTGGTTGCAAGGACTCAATTCCTGCAATGATTTGTTTGTCATTAAGGTCAAGGCATTGTGCCATTTTTACGCACAGCAAAATGTTTTGGACATTGTGTTCGCCCAAAAGTTTTGTTGCAACTTTATACTCTTTTTTACCCAAAACAAGAGTAAATTTTGTGCCATCTTGGTCAAAAGTAATGTCTTTTGCCTCAAGCCCATCATCTTTTCCAACCAAATATTTTTTTTCTAATTTTGACCATGAATACATATCGCAAACTTCATTGTCAAAGCCATTGAAAACGCAAATTCCATCACTTGGCAAACTTTCCACAAGTTCAAATTTTGCCTTTTTTATGTTGTCCAAAGACTTAAAAGTCAAAAGATGCTGTGGTGAAATTCCCGTTATTATTCCATATTTTGGCGAGATAAGTTTGCATAGTTTTTTGATATCCCCTTTGCTCCTTGCCCCCATTTCTGCAATGAGAACTTGGTCTAGGTCTGTAAGATAGTTATTAACAACTTTGCTAAGTCCTGTTTGAGTGTTAAAACTTTGAGGACTCATACAAACTTTGTATTTTTGAGATAAAATTGTGTTTAGAATATATTTTACACTTGTTTTTGCATAACTTCCAGTGATTCCAATTTTGATTAAGTCTGGGCGTTTTGCAAGTTTTCTTTTTGCATTGTGAAGATATCTGGCAACAATAAGTTTTTCAAGTGGAAGCATAATTATATGCACAATAGGAACAATAAACACAACAAAAGCAGGCACAAAGCACAATGCCCCAAACTTTACAAAACTTAAGTGCTGAAATGACGCCCAAATAACAACGAATGAAAACATACTTACGAAAATAAACATTGCGACATTAAGTCTTGTCATTCGAGTAGTGTTTTTAAGTGGAATTTTCTTTGGTGCGTTGTAAAGGGCTTTTATAAACACAATAGCAAAGTAGAAATAGAATATTAGTCCGATATATGAGTATAACGCTTGCTTGTGATAGACATTGAACAAAGCGTTGGTTACAAGCACGCAAAAGCCACTGAGCAAACTTAAAAGCACCATTCTTAATGCGTAACTCCACTTTGTTTCCTTAAGCCAATTAAAATAACCCTTCAATTTGTAGCCAGAAAGTTGGATAATTTGAAAATATTTGTATGATGCAAAGCACATAAGCACTCCGTTTAGGAGTGAAAGAACAATGGTTATATACAAATGAATATTGTCAACTGCAAAAAAATTCATTTTCACCTCGTCTTATTTTAGCACTAATTTTTATTTATTCAAACCAAAAGTTAAAAGTTTTGTATATTTGCCAAAAAAGATTGCATTATTTTGAGAAATTTGCTCGCATTTTGAAGATAAGCAAAGTGGTCACCCTCTAAACTTATAACTTCACAATCTTTTATATGTTTTTTAAAGATTTTTGTCCAGCGAAAAGGAGTTGCTGTGTCATTTCTTCCCCAAACAAGAAGCGTTGGACAAGAAATTTTTTCAAACAAATATCTTTCATCATAGTTTACAACATTTCTAAATGTTTGCTTCATAATTGGCGAAAGATTTTTATATTCTTCGCTTCCCGCACCCAAAAGTTTATTTTTTGGCAAAAGCCCGCATTTGCATAAAACCTTTTTAAATTTATATATTCCAATTTTACACTTTGTCTTAAAACTTTTTTGATTTATCCCCGCACAGCCAGTGAGAAGAAGTCGCCTACACATGTTATATTTCCCCGCCATTTGAAGGGCAACTCTGCCGCCAAAGGAATGTGCCACAATGTCACATTTTTTTGCATTAAGTTCCTTTAAAACTTCCAAAACGCACTTCGTGTATTTTTCAATGTCCCAAGGGGTTTCAATGTTTCCCGATTTGCCAAATGGTGGGAAATCTATAAGCACACATGTGCGATATTTGCTCATTTCCTTTGCAAAATATTCAAAACTTTTTGTGCTTCCACCCCAGCCATGCAAAAAAACAAGGGGAGTGTCCTCCTCCCCTGTTTTTAATGTTTCATAATTTATTTCTACATTTTCAAAATAACATTTCATATTTTCAAAAACATCACAAGGGCGTCATTATCCTTATAATATTTTTTTCTAATATTTGTTACTTCAAAGCCAATATTTTTGTAAAATGCAACTGCTCTGTCATTTTTTTCATCAACTTCAAGTGACAAAGTTTTGTATCCATTGCTTCCTGCAAATTCTTTTGCCCGCAAGACAAGTTCGCTTCCAATTCCTTGCCCCCAAAGTTCTTTTTTGACGGCAATGCTAACTATGTTTTGGTCTGTATCACAAGACAAAAGTCCAATGTAACCTACAACAACTTCGCCCCGCTTTGCAACAAAATATGTTCTTGTTTTCTCCTTAAATTCTGCCATAAAACTCTTTTTTGACATTTTGTCAAGCTCTGGCATAACTGCGTCTTGCAACTGGAACATATCCTCTGCATATTTTTCTTCAAAAGGGACAATTTGTGTGTGTTCTTTTTTTAAAAGTTCTTCTTCCGCTTGAGAAAGAGCCATATATACAGGCTCAAGTCTTTGTGCAGAAGCATAACCATTTTGTTTAATTTTTCTTTCAACAAAGTTGATGTAATCATCTGTGCTTAAAACAATTTGTGGCAGATTTTCTTCCCCAATCTTACTCATGTTGTAGCCAAAAAGATTGTGCAACTTTGCAAGTGGCAAAAGTTCTTCATTTAGGCAGACAGATTTGTGAATTTCACCTTTAATTCTTCTTGCGAGATAGACCTTTTGACTGGTGCATTTTATACAGACGGCTTGCTCATCTTTCAGTTTTTCACCCAAAAGGTCAAGCATATTTATGCCAACAATTTTTGCGTCAAAAACTGAACAAAATGCCTTAACTGTGGACACAGCAAGTCTTACACCAGTAAAAGAACCAGGGCCCACAACGACACCAAAAATATCTATGTCTTTTGGAGTTTTGTTAGCGTTTTTTAGAAGCAAGTCAATTTGTGGCAAAAGCGTTTCTTGGTGTTTACCTTGAAGTTTTTCCGATTGATACACCTTGTCCTTGTCTTTTAAAATAGCGATAAGTTCGTTTGAACTTGTGTCAATAATAAGTTCCATAATTCCTCTTTAAATTTTCTCAAAAGCAATAACCCTGCTATGTTTGCCAAGTTTTGCGATTGATATTTTTTTATAGTGTTTTGGGAGATAACTTTTCACATTTTCCGCCCATTCAACAAATTTTACAGCCCCGCCGTCTGCAATCATTTCTTCAAAGCCAATGTTTTCTGCTTCTGTTTCATCTTCAAGCCTATACATATCAAAATGATAATAATGCCCATTTTCCGTTTTGTATTCGTTGACCAAAGTAAAAGTTGGGCTTGTAATTTTGTTCTTTACACCCAGTTGCCCCAAAATTTCCCTTGTGAGAACACTTTTCCCCGCCCCCAAATCACCTTGCAAAACTATTATGTCACCCTTTTTGATATTTGGCAAAATTTCTCTTGCTATAATTTTTGTTTGGCGAAGTGAAAGTGAAATTTCAAACATCAAAAGTCTATCTTCCTTGACATCTGGAAGCAACTTCTTGCCTTTAATTTTCACAATTTGAAAAGCCACAACTTCCACAATCAAAAACACAAGCGTCAAACAAAATATGCCAATGAGAATCCAAAAAAACACTTCACTTGCTCTCATTTTTTATACTTTTCCTTTGTTTATTTTGAAGTTTTTGTTGTTTTTGAATGTCGGATAGAATTCGTTTGTAAGATTGCACCGAGGCTTCGCCCGACATAAGTTTGTCAAAACTATAGTGATTTCTTTCTTCCTTTGTAAACAAGTGGACAAAGACATCATAATAGTCAAGCACTACCCATTCGCTCATATTGAAGCCTTCTCTTTGCCAAAAAGAAAAGTCACCGCCAGAGGTGTTTTCCATAAGAAAATCTACAACTTCCCTCATATGTGCAGTGGAGTCAAGAGTTGCAACAATAAAATATTTTGCAAAATCTTTTGCCTTTGAAACATCACACACAACAATGTCACTTGCTTTCTTTTCGTCAAGAAGATTGCAAAGTTCTACAACCTTTTCTGGATATTTGCTCATAGATCCTCCAAATTTATTTTTACATTATTAGCATAACTCAAAAGCAAAAAAAACACAAGCAAAACAAGAATATTGTGAGCAAATTGGTCAAAAATTGAGATATGGAAAATGTGAATGTAACAAAAAAGTCATATAACTTTAAGACGATGCTTACAAAATTGTTTAAAAACTTCTCACTTTCTCGCTTGCTTGATTGGATTTTTTTCAATTTGTGTATTTTTCTGTTTCTTCTTGCATGGATAAGATTTATGACAAAATCTTTTGCAATATCAGTTGTCATATCCTTTGTAATTTTGGCAGGGCTAAATGTATTAAAATATTTTCTTCGTGACAAAAGACACCCCACAACTTCTCAAAAACAACTGTTGGACAATGCAAAAAACTTTTTTATAAACTATATGTCACTCACTCAAAAAGAACGGACAACTCTTGTGGGTGAGGCCTTTGGCAAACGGGTGAAAAGCAATTTGTATTTGAAGGACAAAACCCTTACTTTTGTTGCTCTTGAACAAAAGTCACTTGACATATCTTTGGCACTATCTCATACAAAATTTGCCCTAAAAAATGGTGTTAGTTCGCTTGTCATTTTGTGTCAAACTTGTCAAAAAGATGACCTTGTTCTTTTGCAGTCAATAAAAAATATTAAAATTGAAATTTATGTTTTTGCAAAGGCATATGAGTATTTTTGCAAATATTCCACCCCGCCAGAAATAGAACTTGTAAGCACTTCGCAAAACAAAATTAAATTTAAAGAACTAGCAAAAGAAGTCATAGCCCCATCAAAAGCAAAAAACTATTTTTTTAGTGGACTTTTGATTTTCTTTTGCTCTCTTA
Organism: uncultured Clostridia bacterium; assembly: GCA_934776915.1. GTDB lineage: Bacteria > Bacillota > Clostridia > Christensenellales > UBA1242 > UBA7862. Next base: position 2,338 of record CAKVNA010000038.1, on the reverse strand, counting down.
TTGTTAGATATAACATTTATTATGTTTTGATGAGTTCTATTATGTTCTTTCTGTCAATTTTGTGTTTGACAAAAAAAAGGACCTTTCAAAAGTCCTCTTAAAATTAAAACTTTATTGATAAAACATGATTTTTGTTGTTAGGGTTGTATTTGTAAATTACAATTTTTCTTCCAACAATGCCAACGCAATCACATTCAAGTCTTTCGCAAATTTCATTTGCAATAGACTTGGTGTCGCTGTCACAATTTTGAAGCACAGAAACTTTTACAAGTTCACGAGCAGCAAGTGCCGCTTCAATACTTTCAAGGCAACTTTCGCTAAGACTTTCCTTCCCCACAAAGCAAACAGCCTCTTGGGTTGAGGCAAGTCCTCTTAAAGTTGCCCTATCTTTTGATGTTAACATATTCTCTCCTTATTCCACAAATTCAAATTCTACACTGCCAATTTTAACAGTGTCACCGTCTTTGACACCTTTTTCTTTTAACATATCAATTATGCCATCATTTTTTAGACGCTTCCAGAAATATGACAAGGACTCATAATCGTTGACGACAATTCCACGGGATATGTTTTCAATAAACCCTCCCGAGAGTTCATAGGTGTCGCCCGACAATTTTTCAATGTTTATAGCTGTTTTGTCCTGTTCATCAAAACCAAATTCTTCCACATCAACTGGCACTTGAGGTGGCAAAGTTTCAAGAGTTTTCCACATTTCCCGCACAAGTTCCTCAATGTTTTCCCTGCACAATGCCGACACACAAATAACTTTGATTTTGCTGTTATTTAGCCTATGCTTAAATTCTTCAACCACAAAAAAATCTCTTATTTGGTCAATTTTATTAAGCACTATAATTTGAGGCAATTCGCCAAGAACTTTGTTAAATTTTGTAAGTTCTTCATTGATTGTTAAATAATCATTGTAGGCCTGTCTGCCGTCTGCTTCAGAAATATCCACCACATGAACAAGCATACGAGTTCTTTCAATGTGTCTTAAAAATTCATGACCCAAGCCCTGCCCTTCGCTTGCACCTTCAATAAGACCTGGGATATCCGCCACAACAAAACTATGGTCATAATATTTTACGACGCCAAGATTTGGACTTAAAGTTGTGAAGTGATAGTTCGCAATTTTTGGCTTTGCATTTGAAATGACAGACAAAAGTGTGCTTTTGCCAACATTTGGAAAACCTATTAAGCCAACATCTGCAAGGACTTTAAGTTCAAGTGTAACAGTATGTTCTTTTGTTGCTTCGCCCATTTGTGAAAAGTGAGGCGCTTGACGAGTTGGTGACTTAAAGAACTCATTGCCCTTTCCGCCGTCACCGCCACGCAAAATTACATAGTCCTTGTCAAGATAGAACAAGTCCGCAATAACCTTGCCCGTTTCGGCATCTTTTATAATTGTTCCTTGTGGCACTTTTATAACAAGGTCTTGTCCACTTTTGCCGTTGCAACTTTTTTTGCCACCCGCTTCCCCATTTTGAGCCTTAAAATGTGATTGAAAACGGAATGCAACAAGATTGTTCAAGTCTTTTGTCGCACGAAAAACAATGTTGCCCCCACGACCGCCATTGCCACCGTCTGGACCTCCGTTTGGAATTCCCTTTGCACGCCTAAAGGAAATGGCACCTTTGCCGCCATCACCTGCTTTAATTTTTATATTAACTCTGTCAACAAACATATCTGCCTCCAAAATTTAACTTCCTATATATATTATACAACAAATTTGGCATTTTTCTAAACATTTTTACACATTTACTTTTTATTTGGCTCAAATTTGTTAATTTTCAAACTTTCAATTGAACAAATCACTTTTTTGCCACTTTTTCATGTTTTTTTTGTGCAAAATATGGGCATTTCCCCTTAAATTCACAATCACTGCACGCTGGTGAACGAGAGGAACAAATATATCTTCCAAAAAGCACCAAAAGATGATGAAACTTGCCCCACGAAGATTTTTCCACTTGTTTTTGAAGTGAAAGTTCACATTCAAGCGGAGTTTTTGCATGGACAAGAGCAAGTCTGTTTGAAACTCTGAAAACATGAGTGTCCACTGCAATGGCTGGCACACCAAAACCAACATACAAGACCACATTTGCCGTCTTTCTGCCAACTCCCGCAAGACTTACTAGGTCTTGATAATTATTTGGCACTTCGCCTGCAAATCTTTGGCACAAATCTTTTGCCATAAGGATAAGATTTTTCGCTTTGTTTCTATAAAAGCCACAAGAGTAAATTTCTTTTGACAATTCGTCAACATCTGCATTTGCCAAGTCTTGTGGAGTTTTGTAGTGCGTGAACAGGTCCTTTGTCACAATGTTTACACGCTTGTCCGTGC
>CAKVNA010000037.1 GCA_934776915.1 uncultured Clostridia bacterium | reverse complement strand
GAGGAGGTGTAGTGTGCGTCAGCATAAATTGATGTTATTTCCATATAGATTGCCACATAGCCACTTTTGCCCGCAGATATGGTAAGCGTAAATGACCCCGTTGTGTCACTTGATGCCTTGGTTTGAGCAAGGGTAGGCTCGGAGGTCGTGGAGGCTAGATATTTAACTGTAAGATTTGTCTTTGCTGAGCCGTCACTAAATGTAACTTTCATGGCAGTGCCACCAGATGGGTTGGCGTTTGTGAAAGTGTAGATAAACAGAACACTTGTGTCGGTTGGTGATAGTGCAATATCAACACCGCCGTTTGAAAGTGTTTTGGCGGAATAGTCTTCCTTACTTTCAAACGAAACAACATCACCGCCAACAGAATTTATAAGGCTGACGGGTGTTCCGCCATTGACGGAATATTTGCCTTTGATTTTTGCCTTTATGTTGTCGGCATTATAGACTATTGAAAGGTTTGCTGCTATGTATTGTTGAGTTGCAGATAAAATGGAAAAAGTTGCCACCCCCATTGTAAGGATAACAAACACAAGCGATAGTATTGACAAATATAGTTTGCGTTTGGTTGACATTAACTCTCTCCGTTTTGCCTATGTAAATTTCGACTTTTATAACACTCTTGCTGCTTCAACCACTTTTATGATTGAACCAGCAAAAGGGTTGCCCCTTTTGTAGTATCCCACCGCATGAGATACATATTCACACAAACAAAAAATGTCCAAAACACTCAAGACTCCGGTCATCTTTTTTCTTGCCTTGAGCGTTAGAACATTTTTTAGCATTGTGATTTTTAATTAAACATTAAGCAGCTTTCTTTGCTGTAAGAGCAAATTGGAATGTATGGTCTGCACCAGATTTTGTGCCCCAAGAACCTTCAACGCCATCTTGGATTTTAACCATAACATAAACATATCCTGTTTCACCAATACCGATTGAATCCAAAGCATCAGCAGCGTGTGTAACATTGCCGAAAGCTTCTTCGTTCATTGCTGTGATAGCAGTCTTTGTGTATTTAACATCTGCAGTCATTTTGTTTGCTTTAGAGTTATCTGTAACTTTAACAGTCAAGACAGCTGAGTTTGTGTTATCTGTTGTAGCATCATTTTTGAATGTGAATGCAAAAATAACATATTTGTTTGTATCTGTCAAATTGACAGCAGCTTGATCGATAGCTGCAGTTGATTCAGTTTTACCATAAACGAATGATGTTTCGTTGATTGTGGTTGCAGCTGCACCAGCAACAGAATATTCACCTTTAACAGTCGCAATAACTTCAGCACCTGGTGTGTATGATACGCTGAGGTTTGAGTTGATACCAACATTTGTAGCAGCGATGATACCAACAACAGCAGCAACAGCAGCAACAACAACCAAGCAAAGAGATGTGATTGTGATAATAAGTTTTTTCTTTGTCATAAGAGTAGTCTTTCCTCCTTTTAATTAAGAATAAACTCCCTAGACATTGTCAGATGACGGACGGAATGTCCCCACTTTCCTCCGAGATTTTTGTGGAAAATCCTCAAACCGTTTGCAAACTTGCAACTTTATGTCACCCGTTTGCCTTTTGCAAACTACAAACTCACCACCAGATTTGCCATATGCAAACTGCAAATTGTGTTTGGTTGTATTTTGCTGGACAAGTTCCCATTCCGCAAGGGTTGTCCATGCCCATGCGACCAAGGTCAATTTTAATTATGAAGCTGAAACTGAAAGAGCAAATGCAAAAGTTGTTGATGAGCCAGATTTTGTGCCATAACTTCCTTTAATGCCTTCTTGGCGTTGCACTGCAACATACATATAACCAGTTGTTCCAGAAGACAACTTTGAAAGTGTTGTGCCAGTTGTGTCAGTTGCTGAAAGAGCACTGACCGCTGCATATGTAAGGTTTGCATCAGCAAGAGCAGTTGTTGTGAAACGAACGGCAACATCCATGTTTGATGCTGCGCCATTGTTTGTAACACCAACAGTCAAATATTTACTATTTGGGTTTTGAGATTCGTTAACTGTGTTTTTGAATGAGAAACAGAAAACAACATATGTATCTGTATCGTTAAGAGCAATAGCCGATGGGCTGATTGCAGCACCTGTTGAAGATGATGTTCCGTAATTGAATGATTGTTTAGAACCGATTGCAGTCTTTGTGCCAGAAGCACCCTTCTTGTAGAAAGATTCGACATCTGCATAAACAGCACCAACTGGGTTGTAAGAAACATTAAGATTGGAATTGATTCCAATGTTTGCCGCAGCAAGAACTGCCACAACAGCAGCAACGGCGGCGACCACCACCAAGCAAAGAGATGTTATCATGATAGCAAGTTTTTTCTTCGACATAAGAATGATTCCTCCTTTTACTTGATACTAGATATCCATAATTGCACTTTGGCAAGATACCTCAAACTTTTGCAAAAAACAGAAAACTCTGCTGGACATTATCCCGACCACACTGATTGTCCGCTCAGTGCGACATAGGTTTTTATCTGGTTAGCAACTCACTCGATAGCGGTGGCGAATATGCTCTCAAGCAAATTGCTGACTTTATGTTAGCATATTTAAAATTTTTACACAAATATTTTTAGCAACTTTTTCAAAAAATTGTAAAAACTTTTTTCTTTTCCCCACCTTGTCCACAATTTTTGCTATTTTGTGGACAAACTTAATATCTCTTGCATTGCTTCGACCATGTTGCTCCAGCAGAGTTTTGCATCTTTTTTGTCGCAATAGCAAAAGAGTTCATCATCAATCCACTCCACATCATGTTGTTTTGCAATGTCAGAAATTTTATAAAACAATTCATCAAGGTCAAGTTTGTTTTTTTCCAAAAATTCTGAGGCAAAACCAAAATCTGTAAAGTCAAGTTTGTTTTCTTCATTTTCAATAATGCCAACGACAAGTGGTTCTGCCGTTTGTGGCGAGCAAAAAATGGTCTGCACAACAAATCCTCTGCCATATTCCCTAACTTCTGCTTCCGCTCCAAAAACTTTTTCAAGACTTTCAATGTTCATAGTTTTCCTCCTCGCTTTCCACTTCATCGTCAAGGTCGTCAAACACTCCGTCAGTTGCCATTTCGTCATTCATTCTTCTTGTGTGGGTTTGCTCTCCCTTATGTGTGTTTTCGCCCACATCAATTTCATCATATTCTCTGTCATCAAAGCCAAGCGATTTGCCTAGGTCTTTGTAATATTCTTCGTCAATATTTCCGCCAAAGGCATTTTCGCCTCTGTTTTGTTTTCTTTTCTGTCTGCGGAACTCTCTCATTCCCCCGACAATTTCCTTAGTCTTTTGACTTACATCATCAAACTCATGCGAATTATTTTTGTTGTTAGATTTTTTCTTCTTGTGGCGTTTTTCGGTGTTATGTAAGTTTTGAATAGCAGGACTTTTTGCCTCAAAATTTCGTTCCTTTTGCCCTTCCTCGTTGAGGTGTTTTATATAGTCGGCAGTGCTGTTGTCCTTTGCTTTTTTGCTTGCGACAAACTCCTTAACTATGTTACTCTTTTTGTCTTTTGCATAAGTCTTGCCATTTGCGTCTTCCGTCAAGTGAAAAACTTTTTCAAGGTGAGGGGTTGCAGCATATGGCGATTTGCCAACTTTAATCAAGGCGTCTTGCACTGGGTCAAGCCCACGCTTTAGTGCTTTTGGTGCTTCAAAATTTGCATTGAATGCTGCATCATACACTGGGCAATATTTCTCGGCAAGTTTTACAACGGTTTCCTTTTGAATTTCAAACAGAGGAATGTTGAACATCAAGAGATTTTTGTTTTTCATAAATTCTGCCGACATTTCGTCAAAGGTTTCATAAATGTATTCACGCCCTTGTTGTTTGCTCTTGTCTGTTGGCTCGCTGTCCACTGGGAAACGGACATTTGTAAACAATCTTTGCGAAAGCGTGTAGTTGTGTTCATGCGAGGCGTTGGTGTTTGGCACATCAAACATATCCAGTGCAAACATTTCTTTTTGCCCGCCGTGCTTTCTAAATTTAACTTGACCGTTTGAAAGTTTGTTTTTGTGAGAATAAGGTGGCTTGTAATCTTGTCTTCTTATTGTAAATCGCTTTGTGTTGTCGCCACGAAAATATCCATACATTCCAATGGAACTGCCGCCATGTCTTACAAATTGATTTTTCTTAATTCGTCTTTCAAAGCAACCGACCATTGTTTCCACTTTTCCGTCAATAAGCAAACGGCACATAAACTCCAATCTTTCAATTTTGTTGCCACATCTGTTCATAACTCTCCAATTTGAAAGTGGAATTTTAACAGCATTTTCAAATGCGTTTTTAAATTTGTCCGTGTGCAAAAACAACTCATCATCTTCATGAGGAGCAGCGCACAAATCTTCCTTAAATCTCTTTCCATTTGGCATTCCCAAACGGTCTGCAACTTGTGGGTCATATCTTCTTTTCATTTCGTCATAAACAATTTCCCACAGTTTGCCATATGGAGCACAGTTATTTGCCATCCAGCGAACACGAAGCGACTCTTTTATGTCTTCAATCGCCATTTTATCGTCATACCAAAAGTTGACAAACACATTGCCCGAAAATGGTGGCCTGTTTTTCCTAACCGCATCGGCATATTCCATTTCAAACATTTTGTCGAGTTCGTCCCAACCCGTCACATTCAGTTTTCTAAAAACCCAATAAGGGACATTCTCCCTATCCACACTCAAAAGGCTGTCCTTTGAAACTTTCTTTTTGGCAGAACTATCCACATGAGTAGCCCGCTTTTTAGGTGGTCTTTTGGGTGAGATATGCTCCCCTCTAACCTTTGTTTGGCGAGTTCTGTCTTTGTAATTGTTCCTAAAATTTTGTGCCATTTTGCCTCCAAAAAATTGAACATAGCGAGAATATACATATTTAATTTTCACCTAAATGATAGCAAAAAGATTGATATAAGTCAATATGCATTTCGACAAAATTTTTGCAACCCGCCACCTTTTGCACAAAAACTATCTTGCAATCATATAAAACAAACATGGAAAACAAACTGAAAACAAAATACAATCTTCCCGTTGCCATTTGCCTTGTGGTGGGGATAATTATTGGAAGTGGAGCATTCTTTAAGGCGATTGATGTCTTAAACTACACTTCTGGCAACCTTTTCCAAGGCATAATTGCCTGGGTGGCAAGCGGGCTTGTTATGCTTAGTTGTGCGTGCGCACTTGGTCGCATGGCGGGAAAATATAAAAGGTGCGGCGGCATTGTTGACTATGCCGAAGCTATGTGCGGTGAAAACTATGCCTATTATGTAGGTTGGTTTATGGCGTGCATATATTGCCCAACTATGGTGTCATTTTTAGCATATGCAAGTGCAAAATTTATTTGCATTCTTTTAGGTTTTTCTCAAACGGGTGGGGCGTGTCTTGCCATTGCGGGAACACTTGTTGTTTTGTCTTTTGCCCTAAATTCACTTGCCCCAAAACTTTCTGGCAAGTTTCAAATTTCAACAACGATAATAAAACTTATCCCCCTTCTTCTTATGGCAGTTGTGGGTATAATCTTTGGGCTTTGCCGTGGGATAACAGTAGAAAACATAACTCAAACAGCAAATGTTGCTTTTGGTGGTGGGCTGTTTAAGGCGATTGTTGCCACATCTTTTGCCTATGAAGGCTGGATTGTTGCCACAAGCATCAACAGTGAACTCAAAAATTCCAAACGCAATCTTCCCTTGGCACTTCTTTGGGGAAGTGTTGCCACAATGGGGATATATCTTGTATATTTTCTAGGACTTTATGGCAGTGCGGATATTTCCACCTTGCAGCAAACGGGCGTTAGTGCGGGCTTTGTAAACATTTTTGGCTCGGTTGCTGGAACAATTCTTGGTGTGTTTGCCGTTGTTTGTTGTTTAGGCACTCTTAATGGTCTTACTGTTGGCGGAGCACGGGCATTGTATGCACTATCTTCAAGAAACAGAGGTCTTTTGCCAGAAAAATTTTCCCAAGTGGATAAGTCAACAAATATGCCCGCAAATAGTTGCGTGTTTGGGCTTGTTATGACAAGTCTTTGGCTATTGTATTATTATGGAGCAATGCTTGCCCCGGTCAAATGGTTTGGTGTGTTCAGTTTTGACAGTTGCGACTTGCCCGTTATAACTGTTTATGCAATGTATATCCCACTTTTCATAAACTTCATGCGAAAAGAAAAATCTGAAAACAAGTTCTTCCGCTTTGTCCTTCCCGTCTTTGCCATAATTGCGTGTTTGTTTATGATTTTCAGTGCCATTATGGGTCATGGAGTGTTTGAATTTCAACGAGCAAAAGAGCAAGGTCAATTTTCCTTCCCCGTGTTGTTTTATCTCATAATCTTTGCCATTCTTATGTTTGTAGGCTTTCTTCTTGACCGCAAAACTTCATGCAAAAAGTCACCACACAACTTGCATTGCAAAAATGAACTCTCCCCCACCCAAGCACCCTCACCCAAAACAACATCACAGCAAGTCAGCATTTTTGAAGAAAAGAATATTGAAGAAGACTTAAAGGAATAAAGTTGTATGAGCATATAAAAAAGACATATCCGAAGAAGATATGTCTTTTTGAATTAGTAGTTGTTGCTCATAATTTCAAAATATGATTGTGGGTGATTGCACACTGGGCAAACTTGTGGAGCAGCCTTGCCAACAACAATATGTCCGCAGTTTCTGCATTCCCAAACTTTTATCTCACTCTTTTCAAAAACTTGTTTTGTTTCAACATTTTTAAGAAGTGCACGATAGCGTTCTTCATGGCGTTTTTCAATGTCTGCCACTGCTCTAAATTTCTTTGCAAGTTCCACAAAACCTTCTTCCTCTGCTGTTTTTGCAAAGCCGACATACATATCTGTCCATTCAAAGTTTTCCCCCTCGCTGGCAGTTCTTAAGTTTTCTGCGGTATTGCCAATAAGCCCCAACTCTTTATACCACATTTTTGCATGTTCTTTTTCGTTGTTTGCTGTTTGTTCAAAAATACTTGCAATTTGTTCATAGCCTTCCTTTTTGGCAACTGATGCAAAATATGTATATTTATTTCTTGCTTGACTTTCTCCTTCAAAAGCGGTAAGTAAATTCTTTTCTGTTCTTGTTCCAATATATTTATTCATAATTTTCTCCTTTTTTATATTCGTCAAAATTTCTTTTAACATTCAAAGTATAACATATATTTTAAAATTTTTCCAAACAAATTTAACAACTCATTTTGTTTGACTTAAAGAGAATTAAGGTTATAATATGCAATGAATTAAGGAGATGCGAATGAAAAAAGGAATAACAATGTACTTTGGCTACAGCACAAATGTTGCAGAAAGAATAAAGATGATAAAAGAAGCGGGCTTTGACAATGTGATAACTTGTGCAGACAGAAGATTTAATTATCAAAATGGTTCCATAAAAAAACAAATTGAACTCTTAAGCAAAGCTGGTCTTGGAGTGTCAAGTTTGCATATGCGATATCAAGGAAAAGACTTGCCAAAATTCTTCAAAAGAGGTTTGTTTGGATATATTATGCAAAAAAGGCTTGAAAAAGATGTTAAAATTGCAAAAAAATATGGTTTTACTTGT